>CBDUYQ010000009.1:0-13276 GCA_965371475.1 uncultured bacterium | reverse complement strand
CTTTCTTGGCGTCCTTCTCGACCTTCACTTTCCGGCGGCTGACGGTATCGTGGTCGATAAGCAGGAACTCGGTTTCCAGCGCGGCGATGTCGCCCGCCGGGTCAGCTCCCTCACCGAACAGGCGAACCACGTGGACAAAGGAGTCGGCGCCCCGAACCTGATTGATGACAGTAGTGTCTTTCTCCGGGTCGTTCACCAGCGGGAGCGAATCAATAAACTCAATGGAGGCGCGGGTGACCTTCTTCGGTTCGTAGAGTTCCGTCAGGCGGTCGAGCCGCTCGTCAGGAACCTGCGCCACACCTACATGGGCGCCGTAGCCTTCCGAACCTGCCTGCGGCCCGCACAAAATGCGAAACAGAGAAGACTTCCCCGTTTGTGAAAACCCTATAATGGCAAAGCGCATAATTTGATATTAACACAGGGTTTGGAGGCTCTATATTTGCAGCTGTCTCAGTTCTCTTGCTACATAAGGTTCCTTGCGGGTGCGGAGCACCCCTTCCGGACGAGCTATTCTGTCTCGCTAAAACTCTTGCTGATTGGAAATCGCCGATGGCCTGTAGGGGAGGGGCTTGCCCCTCCCGTATTTTCCGAGGGAACACGGCGGGGGCAAGCCCCCGCCCTACATCATATTCTGTGCCTAGGTATCCAATCCGCTACCGGCGCGGCGCACACGCCCTCCCTATTACCTTGTACTACTATTCCAACCAATCCGAAGACACAAAGCCCCGGCGACCAGAATGCTTACCTTCAACCACCCGAATTTCCGACTCGAGGAAACCGTAATCAAGTATTCGGGCACAGGTGTTTTGGGGGACAGAGAAGACCTGCCCGGACAGGTAAAGCCGCATTATTCCCGCCGTGTCTTTGGCGACGATATACTCAACCAGCTCGGCGAGGGCGGCGGAAGACACCGCGACCTGGACAATATCGATTCCGCTATCAAGAGGGCGGTAATTTCCACCTGTCCTCCACCGACAGGTACCAGGAGGGATTATGGGGTTGTCAAAGGAGAGGCCGGTTTCACGGATGGCAGCCCGTGCCCGGGCGCGCGCTGCGACAAACGCACGCTCTCTCTCTCGGGCGTCTTCGACGAGAAAAGCTATGACAACAATAGCGACCACAACCGCAATCACGGTAAGGCTTATGTGGATGGGCTTTAGTTCGAATGGAGGGAGAACGACGGTTTCCTCGAAGTGCTCTGGTTGTTCCACGGGCAGATCGCGGCCGCAGAAGCGGCAGAGGACAGCCTCAACCTTTATTGTCTCGGCGCAAAACGGACATTTTTTCTCAGTCATCGCCCCTCCTATTTCACTAACACAAGCCCCCGCCCTACATCACAATCTTCTGTTCTTTGCCAAGGTATCCGATCCGCTAGCGGAACCGGCGGAGATTAAGATAAAACGCCACCAAGCCGAGCAGCATATCGCCCATCAGCAGCAGGAAGGAAACGCCGTGCAACCGGCCAAAGCTCTGACGCAGGACGTTGTCTTTGGGAGTGGCGTCTATGCTGCCGAAAGCGGTCGTCATCTCCCCTCGAAGCTCCCCCAGCTTTACGCCGACAAACTGGTGGTTGGCCACTATCAGCAAGGTCATCACTACAACGAGGACAATCGGCCCGGCGAACTCGCCGAAGGATTTGCCGGTCAACTGCTGTTCTACCACCACGCCCAGAAGAAACAGCGCGGCGCAAACGTAGCTGAGGATATAGAGCCGGGTAAGCGACTGCCCCACAATAGCGCCCGCCAACTCCCGGGTGGGGGCTACCTGGAACGCCACCGGCGCCGTCCCGAAGGCCAGAAACACCATCGACCCCAGCCAGACGCCGAGGGCAAGCATTTCCAGAAACTTGACGATAGTAATCATAGTCTAAGAGTTATGGACTGTTTCCCCGGCACAACCGGGTCTGCTAGAATTGAGCCCGCGCGCCGGGTAGAGTGGTGGGCATTGAAGGACTCGAACCTTCGACCTCTCCCGTGTGAGGGGAGCGCTCTAACCAACTGAGCTAAACGCCCACGGGGACGATTGTAAAACGCATCATTCGGGGAGACAAGGGGAACCGCACAAGGGGAAGAAGGGGCATCATGGAGATAGCACAGGCAGCGGAACGCCTCTCGACTTTGCAGAAGGCCGTCGGACAGGTCATCAAGGGCAAGGACGAAATCATCCAGTTGGCGCTGGTGGGTCTGCTGGCGCGTGGGCACCTGCTGATTGAAGACGTCCCCGGCGTAGGCAAGACCATGCTGGCCCGTGCCTTGGCCCGCTGTTTCAACTGCACGTTCCACCGTATCCAGTTCACCTCCGACCTGCTGCCCAGCGACGTGGTAGGCATCTCGGTCTTCAACCAGCAGGACCAGTCCTTCCTGTTCAAGCAGGGCCCGATTTTCGCCAATATCATTCTGGCCGATGAGATCAACCGCACCACGCCCAAGACCCAGTCGGCGCTGCTGGAAGCGATGAACGAGAGTCAGGTGACGGTGGATAACAACACCCACCTTCTTCCACAACCTTTCCTGGTGCTGGCCACGCAAAATCCCATCGAGCACCACGGCACCTACCCGCTGCCGGAATCGCAGCTCGACCGCTTCCTGCTCCGGTTGCGGATGGGCTACCCCGATGCCGCGGACGAGAAAGAGATCCTGCGCGCCTACAGCGATTCCCAGCCGCCGATTGACGATCTCCAGCCCGTCCTGAACGTCGCCGATGTCCTCGAACTCCAGAAACTTGTCCCTACGGTCCGGATGGACGAGGCCCTGGTGGATTACGCTCTGGCCGTTGCCCACCAGACCCGTTCGAGCGAGTACCTGAGCCTGGGCGTGAGCCCCCGGGGCAACATCATGCTCTACCGCGCCGCACAGGCCCGCGCCGTGCTCCTGGGCCGCGACTACTGCATCCCGGACGACATCAAGCAACTCATCATCCCTGTCTTCGCCCACCGCGTGGTGGTGAACACCCGCTACGTTTCCACCCTGCGGAAGTCGTTCCAGGCCGAAGCCGTCCTCCAGGAAATACTCGACACTGTTGCAGTTCCCTTATAGGCGCCATGAAGGGTAAAACCCGTCCCGCTTCCTTGATTGCCCGCATTCCGGGGATGGCCGCGTGGGCGCGCTCCATCGGGGTTGACCCGGAAACCCACGACTTCAGCGGGGCCAAGAACTTCTTCCTGGCCATGGGCCTGCTGGTGGTTTCGCTCCTGCTGGCGCTGAACGGTTCGGCGGCCTTCGACCGCGGGCAGATGCGCCTGATGGCCGTCTATCACATCCTGGCGCTCTCACTGGCCTTCTATGTTTCCCTGCGGCTGGTGCCGCGCATGGCGCGCGCTTCGGCGCTGCGCTGGTTGATGATTGAAATCAACTACAAGCTCACCCGCGAGGGTGTGGTCTATCTGGTGGCCACGTTCATCATCGCTTTGGCTGCCCTCAATACCGGCAACAACCTGATCTACATCGTTCTCGCCAGCCTGCTGGCGGGCATTATCATCGGCGGTTTCGCCACCGGGATCGTCCTGAGCGGGATCAATATCGAACTGGAACTGCCCGAGCACATCTTCGCGGAACGCCCGGCGCGCGGCCGCTTCTCGCTGCACAACCGTAAAATGACACTGCCGTCTTTTTCGCTCACCGTCAGCAGCGAAGACCCGAAGAAGGCCAGCAAGCGAAGGAAGAAAAAGAAAAAAAAGAAGCCGGAGGCGCTGGCCGCGGAGGCAAAAAGAATCCTTAACGACTCAATCTATTACCCCTACATCCCCCGCCTCCGCCATTCCACCCAGATGGTCGAGCTGACCTTTCCGCGCCGGGGCCGCTACTCGCAGGACACCTTCTTCCTGAGCAGCAAGTTTCCTTTCGGCTTCCTGCTCAAGACCCGCAAGCTCGACTCCGCCAACGAAATTATCGCGTACCCGCCCATTGCCCCGACGGAGGAGTTCTACGAAATCCTGCCGCTGCTCAGCGGCGAAGTGGAAAGCTACAGCAAAGGCCGTGGACACGACCTCTACGCCATCCGCGATTACCAGAGCACCGACAACGTCCGCCACGTGGACTGGAAGGCCACCGCCCGCACGCTGGAGATGAAGGTCCGGGAGTTCACTCGCGAGGACGAACGGCGCGTCCAGCTTGTCTTTGACCCCTTCCTCCCCGCCGACGCCCGTGAAAACCCGGAATGGCACGACCGTTTTGAACGGGCCGTGACGTTCTGCGCCTGTCTGGCGTGGCACTTTCAGGAGATCAATTCGCAATTGCAGTTCCGCAGCCCTACGCGGGACATCCCGATGACAACTGCGGGCGACATCATCTACGATGTGCTGCGCGAACTCGCGTTGATCGAACCCGAACACGGAGATGACGACGAGTTCCTGCAATCGCTCGACCCGCTCGACAATACCTTCAAGGTCCTGCTGACCGCGCGGGAGGCCGGTTCGCTCCCGACTTCGCTCTGGGCGTCGTCCTACGTGGTCTTCTTTCAGTCCCTTTAGCTATGACAACGAACCCAGCTTCCCCTCGCCTGCTCCGCTCCCGCCTGCTCCGGTGGTTCGACCGGAACCAACGCAAGATGCCCTGGCGCAACACCAAAAATCCCTACCGCATCTGGGTTTCGGAAATCATGCTGCAACAGACACGGGTATCAGCGGTGATTCCCTACTACCAGCGGTTTCTCCGGCACTATCCGACCGTGCAAAAACTGGCGCGCGCGCGCAGCATCCTCAAGCACTGGGCCGGGCTGGGGTACTACTCCCGCGCCCGCAACCTGCACAAAGCCGCCCGGGTAATTGTGAAGGAGCACGGCGGACGCTTCCCCCGTCAACGGGAAGATGCGCTGCGGCTGCCCGGCGTGGGCGACTACACCGCCCGCGCGGTCCTCTCCATTGCCTGCGGGCAGAAGCTGGCCGTCGTGGATGGCAACGTGGCGCGGGTGCTGATTCGCCTTCATCGGCTTAAGAATGCCGGCCCGGCAGACCGCGCCGCCCTGCAACCGCTGGCCGATAATCTTATTTCTCCTTCCCGGCCCGGCGACTTCAACCAAGCCATGATGGAACTCGGCTCTACGGTTTGCCTCCCCCGCCGCCCCCGCTGTGAAGCGTGCCCGCTGGAGAACCTGTGCGCGGCCCGCCAAGCCGGAGTGGAAACAGAACTGCCACAGCGTATTCCGAAAAGCCCGCGGCCACGGGTCAAGCTAAACGTTCTGGTAATCGAACGCGGAGGGAAAGCCTTGATGGTGCGCGAGCCGCTGGGGTATTTTTCCGGCCTCTGGCATTTCCCCTACACCCGCGGGCGCAGGCATCCGGCTGCTCTCCAAGGAACCATCCCGGCCAGATTGAACGGGCAACGGCCCATGGCTACGGTCACGCATGAAACCACCATGCGCGACCTGGTGCTGCGAATCTACCGCGTACCGGCGCGCAGGGGTAAGACGTCCAATAGAGAGACAAGGCAGACAAATGCCCGTTGGGTCCGGCTGCCGGACGCCACCCGATTGGGCATCGGCGCGGCCACCCGGAAGGTGCTGGCTGAGCTACGAAAAGATTCCCGGCGCGGGGTCGGCAACCGTTCCGGCATTGGGTAGAATACTTCTGCAAGGCGAGACGATTTGATTACAAGATGACAAGCAGTAACCAGCAATCGCTGCCGCGGGTGGTACACCGGTACTTCGAGATATCGCTCTACCTGCTGGTCACGGTGGGCTTCCTGGCGCTGGCCACCACCGGCCGCCTCGATATCCCCACACTGGTGCTGGTGGGTCTGGCGCTTTCCGCCAAGGCGCTGCGCTACCGCCATCAGCAGGAACCGGAACTCCCCAGCAAGCTGGTCACGGTCCTGACCTGGTTCTATTTCGTCTTCTATCTGGCCGACCTCTTTCTGCTTTCGCGCGATTTTTTGCTGGCCACCACCCACATGGTGCTGTTCGTGGCCGTTGTGCGGCTGTACTCGGCCCGCACCAACCGCGACTACCTGTGGCTGGCCGTCGTGGCGTTTCTGGAGTTGCTGGCAGCCGCCACGCTGACGGTGGACACGATCTTTCTTCTCTTCTTCCTGATTTTCCTGGTGCTGGCGATTGCCACCTTTGTCAGTTTTGAAATTAAACGCAACCTGGAAAAGCGCAGTGAGAAACAGGTTGCCTCGGATATGGGTGGCTTTGCCGGACGGCTGCCGCGCGCGCTCACGTTAACCTCCTGGGGCGTGATGGTGGGTGTGCTGGCGATTGCCGGCATCATCTTTTTCATTCTGCCGCGCTGGCAGGTGGGCTACCTGAGCGCCTACAACTTCCGCTACCAGCGGCTGAGCGGCTTCAGCGACGAAGTCTCCCTCGGCGAGATTGGCTCGATCAAGCAGGATCCCAGAGTCGTGATGCGCATCAAGGCAGTGGAAGGAGACACCAGCAGCATGCAGGGTCTGCACTGGCGCGGCATCAGCCTGGCCCGTTTCGACGGACGCAACTGGACCGCCCTGCCCGGACGAGTCAGCTACCTGCGCGGCGGTTTCATCGGCAACTACGGACTCAATTTCAAGCCTCTGCAAAAAATCCCCACGCGCCAGATTCGCTACCGGGTGCTGCGGGAACCCATCTCTACGACCACGCTCTTTGCTGCCGCCGTCCCTACCTACCTGCAGGGACGCTTCCGGCGGCTGCGCTACGGCCCGGACGGGTCACTCTTCCTCCGCCAGCCCAGCTTCAGCGCCATGAACTACGAGGTGGTTTCCCTGATCGGCTACCCGGCGGCGGACATCCTGCGCGCCGCGCCCTCCACCTACCAACCGGAGGACCTTAAGGACTTCATGCCGGGAGCCGTAGATCCCGCCAGGGCACTGAAAAGCTACCTGCAACTCCCGGAGGTGGACCCCCGCGTAGTGCAACTGACGGAAGACCTGACCGCCCCCTACGACACGGTCTATGAAAAGGCCAAGGTACTGGAGAGCCACCTCCGCACCCAGTACGGCTACACGCTCGACCTGCCCGATGTGCCGGAGGAGGACCCGATTGCCTCTTTCCTGTTCGACCGGCAAGAGGGCCATTGCGAGTACTTTGCTTCGTCCATGGCCATCATGCTGCGGACCCAGGGCATCCCCTCGCGCATCGTCAACGGCTTCCTCACCGGCGAATACAATGAGGTCAGCGAGAATTTCATCGTCCGCGCAGCCGACGCCCACTCCTGGGTGGAGGTCTTTTTCCCCGGCATCGGCTGGGTGGAATTCGACCCTACGCCCGCCGACCCCAATGCCCCCGGACGCACTATGTGGACGGTGATGTCGCACTACTACGACGCCTTCGACCTCTGGTGGGACGAATGGGTTATCAACTACGACATTTGGCAGCAGGTGCAGATGGTCCGGGGCGTGGGCGGCACCCTGCGCGACTGGACCTTGAGTGCCCGCCACTGGTTACGTCACGCCCGGCGCGACGCCGCAGCCAACGTGAACAACACACTGAACGATTTAATGGAAAGCCCGTACACCACCCCCGTGGTCATCGCTCTGGGTGTGCTGATTTTCGGCATCTTCCGGGGCCGGGCCTTGCTCAATTGGATTCGGGAGTTCCGCCTGCTGCGCAACGGCGCACACGGGGCGCTCTCCTCTTCCGAGGCTACGCTGATTTACCAACGGATGCTGCGCGTCCTCCGGCGCCGGGGGTTCCAGAAACCGCCCGCCCAGACCCCATTGGAGTTCGCCGCCGAGATTCCCCCGCCGGAGTTATCGTCGGGGGTGGAAGAGTTGACCCGGCTCTACAACGAATCACGCTTCGGGGCCACGGCCACCGTTTCAACCCGGCTGATATTGCTTCTCCGCAGCGTGGAAAGCTGGAGACCCGGGAGCAAACAACCTGCCGGGGGCAGCTAACCCCTCACTCTGCAAGATCTTCTTTCCTCCCGCTCACAGATTTGCCGGTCTGGCCGATACCTTCCTTGTGACCGGTAAAAATAAACCGGAAGAAACCCGAATTAAGGGCTTGCAAGCATGGCCGGGAACGCTATACTAGATAAAACTTTTGGGTGGCAATGGGCCTCAGGAAACGACAACAGATTGACACCGGCTTGATAGAGGAGTTCTGGTCGTGGTTCGCCTCTGAGGCGGATAACCTGGCCAGCCTGTTGGATGCCACCAAGCCGGAAGAGCTGGCCGAAATCCTGGACCCCCGGGTGGCCCGGCTCCACCGGGATTTTGCCTGGGAAGTCGGGCCCGGCAAGAAATCTCCCTACGCCCTCACTATCACCTCTGCCGGCAACCGCAGCTTGCGGGCGGACACTGACCGGATTGTCACCGTAGCGCCCGACCTGCCCGGCTGGGAGTTCTACCCGGCGCGCCAGCCCGGCGAGATGCCGAAGGAAGTAAAGCTGCACGACAGGGACACGACTGTCCCTACCCAGCACTGGAAATTCAGCCCCAAAGACGACCTCGACTCGGGCAAAATCGACATCATCATTGCCGACGAACATCTGACCATGACCGACAAAAACAGCGCCTTCGCCGCCGTATTCCTTGTGCTCGATGCGCTGCTGGGCGAGGACACCGTAGAAGAGTGGATTGGCAAAATCACCTTCGTCCCCCCGGGCGCCGAGTATTCGCGCCTCTACCCCATCCAGGAGTTGCCGCACTATATCTCCTGGGCCACCACCAACCCGGAAGGGCCACTCTCCACCGTTAACCGCTAACCGGCAGCCGCTATTCCAGCGGCTGTGTTAAAATTTCTATTGCAGTGGTTTTCTGGGGTTTTGTCCAATGTCAAAAGTAGGTTTCGTAAGTCTGGGGTGTCCCAAGAACCTCGTCGATAGCGAGGTGATGATGGGCCTGCTCGCCCGCGCGGGGTGCGAACTCACCCCCCACGCCGACGAGGCGGAGGTGCTAGTGGTCAACACTTGCAGCTTTATCGAACCTGCGCAGAAAGAGTCCGTCGATACTATCCTGGAGATGGCGGAATACAAGAAATCCGGCGCGGCGCGGCGGCTTATTGTGACCGGCTGCCTGGTGGAACGTTACCGTCACAAACTCCGGGCTGAAATTCCTGAGATTGACGCCATCCTCGGCACCAACGACCTGGAAAAAATCCTCGAAGCCGTGCAGGACGGCACAACTGGGTTTTCCTCGAAAGCCGCCCCCTACCTCTACCACGAGGCTACCCCGCGCGTACTCGCTACTCCCGGACACTACGCCTACATCAAGATAGCTGAAGGCTGCGACCACCCCTGCTCGTTCTGTATCATCCCGCAACTGCGCGGACAGTTCCGCAGCCGCCGCTTCGAGTCCGTTGTGCGCGAAGCCGAACAGCTCACCGCCGCGGGCGCGCGTGAACTCGTCCTCATCGGGCAGGACACTACCAGCTACGGCGAAGACCTGGATGTGCGTGACGGCCTGCCTGCCCTGCTCCAGCGGCTCGCCGGACTCGAAGACGCCGGCTGGGTTCGCTTCCTCTACTGCTACCCCAACCGGATTACCCAGCAGTTGCTCGATACGATTGCCTCGGAAGAAAAGCTGGTCCCCTACTTCGACTGCCCGTTACAACACGCCAGCACCGGCGTGCTCAAACGCATGAAGCGAGGCAGCCACGGCGACGCCTTCCTGCAACTGCTCGAACGCATCCGGAGGACTATTCCCGGTGTCGCCCTGCGGACTTCGTTTATCGTCGGCTTTCCGGGCGAGACGGAAAAGGATTTTGAAACCCTCTGCGACTTCGTGCGTACTGCACAATTCGACCACCTCGGCGTCTTTCTCTACTCCGATGAAGATACCTCCGGCAGCTTTGCTCTCGACGGCAAAGTCCCGCCCGCAGAGGCCGAGCGCCGCCGCCAACAGTTAATGGAAATCCAGCAGCCTATCGCCGCTGCCAATAACGAAAAAAAGGTGGGCCGCCGGTTCCCGGCGCTGCTCGAGGGCCCCTCCAGCGACACCGACCTGCTCTGGGAGGCCCGGCTCCCTTCGCAAGCGCCGGAGATTGACGGCAAGCTCTACATCAACGACTGCGCTCTGGAGGCCATGCCGCAAACGGGCAGTTTTGTTACTGTCGAAATTTCCGAAGCGCGCGGCTACGACCTGATCGGAAAAGTCCTGGATGCGGAAGCCCCCAGGACCATTACCCAATTCAGCACTCCCAAGGAGGAACCAGTCCTGGTGCAAATCCACCCCGGGCGCTAACACCCAGAGTTTCCATGCGATACCACTGCCCCATCTGCCGCCAGGTAACAGACTCCACCGAGCACAAGGACTTTCCCTTCTGCTCGGAGCGCTGCCGCCTGCTTGACCTCGGCGCCTGGGCATCGGGAAAATACAAAATCAGCGAACCCGCATCATCCCTCCCGGAGGACACAGATATTGACGGCCACCACATCCAATAACGCCCCGGCCACCCCGGCGGCTCCCAGCAAGGCGATACAGTTCGCCACCGTCTTCGGGCTGGGTTACTCTCCGGCAGCGCCGGGAACGGTGGGAGCACTGGTGGGGCTGGGGATTTATGCGCTTATGCACTACGGCCTCAGCGGTCTTCCGCTTAAACTTCTCTACCTGATAGTTTTATTTATACTCCTGGCGGTTTCGCTCTGGAGCGCAGAAAACGCCCGCCCCTATCTTGGGGGGCGCGACCCGCAGACCATCATCATCGACGAAGTGGCAGGGCAATACTTGACCTTCGCCGGGCCGATGCTGCTCTTCCACTTCCAGGTCCTGCCCTGGCAACCGAGTTGGAAGATGCTGCTGGCGGGCTTTCTCCTCTTCCGCCTTTTTGACATCTGGAAACCCGGTCTGGTCAGCAAAGCCGAAAAGATCCCCGATTCCCGCAGCATCGTCTTTGACGATCTCGCCGCGGCAGGCTACGCTACACTTATACTTGCCCCCGTGGCGTGGATGGGGTGGCTGAACGCATGAACAACAACAAACCATCGGTGGAACAGGTCGAACCCGTAGCGGCGATTCCCGGCGGCGAGGTCATCATCCGCGGACAGGCCCTGCAGGGCAGCAACGCCTCCTTTCCGCAGGTGGCCTTCGGCGAGACCATCGCTCCGGTTATGTTTTCCACCGAAGAAAAAATTATCGCCCGGGTGCCAAACGAACTGGCCGGGCCCACCATTCGCATTCAGACTGACGCCGGCGAAACCAACGGGGTGCCTATTGAAATCGGGGTCGCCATTACCGACACGCTCCACCCGGTAGCCAACCCGGCCGTGGATGCCGAGGGTAATATCTACTCCACCTTCAGCGGCGCGCGCGGGCAGAGCGTGCCGGTTTCGATCTACCGCATCGACCGCAATTATCAAATCGAACCGTTCCAGCGCGGTGTGATGAATGCCACCGGGCTGGCGCTGGATTCGGAAGGCTCCCTCTTCGTCTCCAGCCGGAGCGACGGCATCGTTTACCGCATCACACCCGACGGCAACCGCACCGTGCATGCCGAAGGCATGGGCGTGGCTACGGGAATCGCCTTCGACACCGGGGGCAGCCTCTACGTGGGCGACCGCTCCGGTTCGATTTTCAAAGTCGGCCCCGACGGGCAGATATTTGTCGTGGCCACGTTGGAGCCCTCTGTCGCCGCCTACCATCTCGCTTTCGGTCCCGAGGGGTTGATCTACGTTACCGGGCCGACCACCACCAGCTTCGACGCCGTGTACCGCATCAACGAGCACGGCGAAGTCACCGTCTTCTACCGCGGGCTGGGACGCCCGCAGGGGCTGGCGTTTGACGCCGAAGGAAACCTCTACGTGGTTGCTTCGATCCACGGACGGCGCGGCGTGGTGCGGATTACGCCCGCAGCCAAAGCCGAACTGGTCATCGCCGGCCCGAACCTGGTCGGGCTGGCCTTTGCGCCCGGCAACCGGCTGGTGCTGGCCACCAGCAACGGGCTGTATCACATGAACTGGCCGGTTCCCGGCCTGCCGCTGCTGCCGCAGTAACCTCCCATGCGCGGCCTGCTTATCGGATGAACGCTGAAATCATCGCCATCGGCTCGGAACTCCTTACCCCCTTCCGCCTCGATACCAACTCCCTTTACCTCACCGGCCAATTGGAACACCTGGGCGTCCGCCTTACCCGCAAAACCGTAGTCGGCGACGGACTGGACGACTTGCAAGCTGCCTTCAGCGAAGCCCTGGAACGCTCCCAACTCATCATCGGCATGGGCGGTCTGGGCCCCACCGATGACGACCGCACCCGCGAAGCGATCTCCGCCGTGCTGGACCGTCCCCTGGAACCCAACCCCGAAGCCGAGGAGTGGCTGCGCGCGCGCTTCCAGAAGTTCAACCGCCGCATGGCCGAGGTCAACCTGAAGCAGACCCTGGTGCCGCGCGGGGCGGAGTGGATTCCCAATGACAACGGCACCGCACCCGGCCTGTGGATGACCACCCACGATGAAAAAATTATTATTCTGCTGCCCGGCCCGCCCCGGGAACTCGAACCGCTGTTTGCCGCCCACTGCCTGCCCCGGTTGCGCAAGCTTGCTCCGCGCCGCGCTTTCGCGGAAAAAATTCTGAAGGTCACCGGCATCGGCGAATCCGACCTGGAAGAGATCATCGCGCCCATCTACACGAAGTACACCGAACTGCAAACCACCGTGCTCTCTTCCCCCGGCGAGGTGCAGATCCACGTGCGCGCCACCGCCGAAGACGGCGGGAAAGCTCTCCGGCAGGCCGACGAGTTGAGCGTGAAACTCGAAGAGGTTCTCGGCGATAAGGTATTCGCCCGCGGCCCGGAAACTCTGGAGCAGGTTGTCGGGCTCTATCTGATGATGCGCGGCGCCACCCTGGCCGTGGCGGAAAGCTGCACCGGCGGCCTGCTGGGCCAGCGGCTGACGAGCATCCCGGGGAGTTCAAAGTATTTTCTGGGCGGCATCGTCAGCTACTCCGACGACGCCAAGAAAAAGCTGCTCAAGGTTCCCACCCCTGTCTTGAAATCCAAAGGCGCGGTCTCGGCAGAAACCGCCGCCGCCATGGCCCAGGGCGCGCGCAAAGCTCTTAACGCTAAGTTCGGCCTGGCCATTACCGGCATTGCCGGTCCGGCGGGAGGCACGCCCGACAAACCCGTTGGCACCGTTTTTATCTCGCTGGCGGAGAACAAGCGCGAGAAGACCCGCAAGTTTTTCCTCCTCGGCGACCGCGAACGCATCCGCTGGGTAGCCACCCAGACCGCGCTCGATATGGTCCGCCGGCGGCTGCTCAAGTAAATGCGCCTCTTTGTCGCCATCAGCCTGGACGACACCGTGCGGACGGCGGTGGAAACACTGGTGCAGGATTTGAAACGGTCAGCAGAGGAGCTCCGTTGGGTCCGGCCCGAAGCCATGCATCTCACACTGAAATTCATCGGCGAGACGG
>CBDUYQ010000008.1:0-14883 GCA_965371475.1 uncultured bacterium | reverse complement strand
CTGGAACCGTACCTGGCCGAGGGCGACATCGTCATCGACGGCGGCAACTCCTACTACCGCGACTCGGAAAAACGGGCCGGACAACTCCGGGAAGGCGGCATCCACTTCCTCGATGTCGGCACCAGCGGGGGCATCTGGGGCCTGAAAGAGGGCTACTGCTTGATGGCCGGCGGCGACAAAAAGGCCTTCAAGAAGGCTGAGCCGCTCTTCAAAGCCCTGGCGCCCAAGGACGGTTACGCTTATGTGGGTCCGAGCGGCGCGGGGCACTTCGTCAAGATGGTCCACAACGCCATGGAGTACGGCATGTTGCAGGCCTACGGAGAAGGCTTCGAGTTGATGCACCAAGCCGATGAATTCAACCTCGACCTTCACCAGCTCTCGAAATTGTGGAACCACGGCAGTGTTATCCGCTCGTGGTTGCTGGAACTGACCGAGCGGGCGCTGGCCAAAGACCCTGCCCTGAAAAAAATCGAGGGCTATGTACAGGACTCCGGCGAAGGACGCTGGAGCGTGCAGGACAGCATCGAGCGCGGCGTCCCTATGCCCACAATTGCGCTTTCGTTATATACTCGCTTTCAGTCACGGCAGAAGGAGTCGTTTTCCGCCAAGGTCATCGCCGCGCTGCGCAACGAGTTCGGCGGACACGCGGTCAAGAAGAAGTAGCACCGAAGGATACCACCATGGAGCCCACGCTAATTCTTTCCGCCGACTCCGAGGGCCTTATCCAGGTAGCGGCGGAACGCATCGCCGACGCGCTGGCCGCAGCGGGTAAAACACAAAAGACGGTCAGCCTCGCACTGGCCGGGGGCCGAACGCCGCAGGTACTCTACCGAAAGTTGACGGAGGACGCGCTGGCAGCGCGAATCCCCTGGGACCGCCTGCACCTGTTCTGGGGGGACGAGCGGATGGTTCCGCGCGACCACCCCGACAGCAACTTCCGGATGGTGTACGAGGCGATGCTGAAGCGCGTCCCGTTGCCCGTGGACCAGATCCACCCGGTGTCCACCAACCTCCCCGCAGAAGAGGCTGCCAAGGCCTACGAGAAGGAGATACGCTCGCATTTTCGCCGGTGGCACCGCGTCCCCCAATTCGATCTGATATTGCTCGGTCTGGGCACCGACGGACATATAGCCTCTCTCTTCCCCTGGGCCCCGACTCTGGTGGAAAACACCCGCCTGGCGGTCACAGCCCGCAGTCCAACCGGCAGCACCCGGATTACACTCACACTCCCGGTTATCAATGCGGCGCATCGGGTGTTCTTTCTGGTCACCGGCCAAACCAAAGCCGACGTCCTGCAAAAGGTGCTGGAGACGGAGGGTAAACTCCCGGCCCAGCGCGTGGAACCGCTGAAAGGCGAAGTGGTCTGGATGGCCGACCAGCAAGCCGCCAGCCGCCTGACCCGGGTAAAAGTCCACGCATGATCCTCGCCGGGGATATCGGCGGAACCAAATCCCTGCTTGCGCTCTACGAACATAGCGGAAACCCACGCAGCCCTACGGCCGAACAGGAGTTTCCCAGCCGGGACTATTCCGGACTGGAAGGCGTGGTGGCGGACTTCCTGAAACGAAACCACGCTACCGTTACCTCCGCCTGTTTCGGACTTCCCGGCCCTATCGTCAACGGCCATTGTGAAACGCCGAACCTGCCCTGGGTGGTGGATGTCGGAAATATCCATTCCCTTTTTGCCGGCGCCGTTACTCTGCTCAACGATCTCGAAGCCACCGGCTACGGCATCACTGCCTTGCAGGACGATGAACTACTGACGCTCAACCAAGGACAACCCGACCCGCAGGGAAACGCTGCCCTGATAGCCCCCGGCACCGGACTGGGCGAGTGCATTCTCTTCCGGGTCGGCGACGGCCACCGGCCGTCCGCCTCTGAAGGCGGTCACTGCGACTTTGCCCCCCGGACACCGGAGCAGGTGGCCCTCCTCAGTTGGACCTTCGAGCACAAACGGCCCCGGGTCAGCTTCGACCGCGTGGCCTCGGGCACCGGGCTGCCGCTGATCTATGAATTTCTGAGTGCAACAGGCGCTGCGGAAGGCAACGAAGAGGTCACGCAAGCCATCCGCAATGCCCCGGACCCGGCCGCTGCCATTTCTCAGGCCGCGCTGGAAGGCCGCTGCTCGCTCTGCGTAAAGACCCTCGATCTCTGGGTCGAAGTTCTGGGAGCGGAGGCGGGCAACCTGGCCCTCAAAGCCCTGGCGACTGCGGGGGTATATCTCGGCGGCGGTATCCCGCCGAAGATATTGCCCAAGCTGCAGGACGGGACTTTCCTGAAAGCCTTCCGGGACAAAGGGCGTTTGGAGGATGTTGTCAGCCAGATGCCGGTTAAAATAATCCTGAACAGCCGGGCAGCCCTCTTTGGGACGGCCCGCTATGCGCTGGACCAACGCACGTAACTTTTCATACAACCTGCCGCTGCACGGGCGCAACCTATTGACGTGAAGGGCTATGCAGCGTGTAAAATGGAATTTCAACACAAGGAAAGAACCTCGGATGCCTAAACGCACCCTAGCTTGGAAGCCCGCCTTGGCCGTGCTCGTCTGCCTGGCGCTGCTGGCGCCGCCGCCGGTAGTGGGCCGGGACTTCTTCCTGCAGGAAGGAACCGAGATATACCTCCGCCTGCACATCTCGCTCGATACCAAAATCTCGCAGGCAGGCGACCGGACCGTCTCCACGGTCGAAGAACCGGTTTTGCTCGACAACATTGAGGTCATCCCGGTCGGCGCCCGTGTCCTGGGCCGCGTGGGCGAAGTAAAAAAACCCGGCCGTTTTGGCCGGGGCGGACGCCTGGTCCTTACCTTTGAAACCATCGAGGTTCCGGGGGTTGGCAATATTCCGATTACCGGCAGCCTGGTAGATATCTATGACCCGGACACACTCGAAGACGAGGACGATACCCTTAAGGATATAGATATCGGCACCGAGGGAGAAGTAAAGGCCGGCGGAGCCAGCAAGATAAAAACCCTGACTACCTCGCTGGCCGGCGGAGGCGCCGGGGCAGCCCTGGCGGGGACCGGCGCAGGCGCCGCCATTGGCGTGGCCGCAGCTGCAGCGGGAGCTTTTATCTGGTTCAAGGGAAAGCAGGTGGAACTGCCCGCCGGCATCGGGCTGATCATGCGAATCGACCGCGGGATAACTCTTTCAGTGCCCGACCTGCCCCGCCCCGACGAAGTTGTCGAGAAGGATTAACCCTCTCCCCGGTCCCCCTTATTCCTCCGCATAACCCACCACCCTTACAGGCGAGGCAGGTCTTCCAGGTTGGCGTTAAACTGGGCGCCGATTAAAATTACCAGCGCGCTTAAAAACATCCAGACCAGCAGACCGATGGTGGCGGCAAACCCACCGTACACGGCGTTGTAAAATGCAATGTTGAGGACGTAGAAACCGAAACCGGAAGAGGCAACATACCAAAGCACCATGGCGAGGAAAGCGCCCGGCAATACGTTGTGCCAAGACTCCTCCCGCCCCGGTGTCAGGAAATGGTACAAGGCCGCCACCACCAGCGTAGCGGTGAGAAATATCAACGAGAAATACCCCATAGTCCAGACGGCCTGCAAGGTGGCGTAGAAGTCGACTCCCAGTTCCTGCGCCAGCCAGCCCCGCACCCACCGCCCGGAAACCTGCAACACGCCGACGGCCAGCCAGGGAATCACCGTGACCAGAACCATCCCCAGTGCGCGCAACCGTCTCAGCCAAAATCGCTCCGTGACCTTGCGCCCGTAGATACTGCCGAACACCCGGGTCAGGGTATTCATAAACTGCGTGCCCAGCAACAACATACCCAAGCCACCGGTTACGATAAGCTGGGAAGGCTTCAAGGAAGCCAACCGGAGCGATTCCACGACCGCGCGGCGGCTGCCCGGCGGCAACACCTGCCGGATACCGTCCAGCAGTTCCTCCCAACCCGGTATCAACCAGGCGGCCGCGCCTACAAGAAAAAGCAGCGCAGGGAAAAACACCAGAAACATCATGTACGCCAGAGCCTGTGCGCGAAACAGAGAGTCCGGGCGCAGGCTCTGCCAGAGCGCCCGGCCCAGGGCTTTGATTACGCCGACGGGGCTGCGCTCAAAGAACAACACCCGCCCCAGAAAAACCATTGAGGCTACAGCCATATCCCGGTTTCCCATCAAAACCCAGTCATTCCACTTCGGTCCATTGGCAGCAGTCTATCGCCAACTCGCAGGAAAGAAAACCGTAAATTTCGAGCGACCATTCCCCGGCGGACTTTTGCCCGCCCCGGCAACGATGGTACGCTGAGGGGGATTTCTTGCGAGACAACTGGTTCCCGGTGCCGCGCAAAACCAAACCCCGTATTACCACCGTGGTCTTCGACCTCGACGACACGCTCTACGACTGCCACCGGCAGCGCGTACTGGCCTCCCACCGCTACGCCTGCAGGAAATTGCTGGCCGCCGGGCTGCAGCGAATGGGAGGACGGCAACCGTCGGTGGAGTCTCTTTATCGTCTGCGCCGGCGGCTGTTCCGGGAAGAGCCCCGCCACGATACGCTGGACTTTCGGCTCTGCCGCCAACTCGGGCTGGACAGGCAAGCGGCCAAACGGCTCGCCCGAGTGGGCCACCGCGCCTACTTCCGTTACCCGGTGGGGCGGCTCCGGCTGTTTCCCGATACGTTGCCAACCCTGAAACGTCTGCATCGTGCCGGTACGGATGTCTATATCCTGACAGCCGGGAACCGCTCCACCCAGCAGGCTAAGATTCGCAAACTCGGTCTCCATCGTTTCCGCTATGTTCGGGGTGTTTTCTGCACCGGCCTGATGGGCGGGCGCGGCAAAAAACAGTACCTCAAGCGGTTGCTGCGCAAAGTGGGAAATCCGAAGCGCATTCTAGTCGTTGGTGACCGCGTTGACAGTGAAATTCGCGCCGCCCGGGAACTCGGACTTTGGGCCGTGCGCCGTAAGGGCGGCGAGTTCGGCGCTGTCCAGCCCCGGCATAGAATGGAACGGGCACACCACAGTATCCGCAGGCCTTCGGAAATCTTCTCTCTGCCCTTCGATTATGGCAACCCGAATGAACCAGGAACGCGCTGACGTTATCATAGTCGGTGGCGGCGTAATAGGTTGCGCCATTGCCGCCGAACTCGCAAGCTGCTACCCGGATGTTTTTCTGTTGGAAGCCCTCCCGAAATTGGGCATGGTTACCAGTACCCGCAACAGCGGCGTTATCCACTCCGGGATTTACTATCCACCTGGTTCGCTCAAGGCCCGTCACTGCGTGGAAGGCAACCGGCTCCTGTATGAATTCTGCTCCGCGCATGATGTTCCCTGCCGGCGGACAGGCAAGTTGATCGTCGCCACCACACCGGAGGAAGAGGCGCAACTGGAAGACCTGCTTGCCCGTGGCAGCGAGAACGGTGTGGGGGGTCTGGGAATGCTCTCTGCCGCGGCTGTGGCCCGCCAGGAACCCCATATCAGGGCTCTAACAGGTCTCAGAGTCCCCTCAGCAGGCCTGGTGGAGAGTGAAGGGCTGGTGAAGGCCCTGGCAGCTATTGCCGCCCGGAAAGGGGCCCATATCGCCACCAACACCCGTTTGGAAGCCGTCGATCCCTCATCCCGCTCCATCCGGGTCCGGGCAGGCGAAGCGGGCGAAATTGAAACCCGTGTGCTGGTCAACGCCGCCGGTCTCTACGCCGACGAAATTGCAGCGCTCTGCGGAAACACCCGCTACCGAATCTTTCCCTGCCGGGGAGAATACTGGGAAGTGGCAACACAGGATGTCACGCTTACCCACGACCTCATCTATCCCGCTCCCGACCCCGACGGACTCTACCTGGGAGTACACCTGACTCGAACTCTGGCGGGAACCCTGCTGGCCGGGCCCAACGCCCGCTACATCGAGCAGAAGGACAACTACGAACACAGCCTGGAATCGCGGGAGGAGTTCTGCCGCCGGGTGCAAAAGTTGCTTCCCGGCATTCAACCTGAAAACCTCCGCCCCGCCTTTTCCGGCATTCGTCCCAAGCTGACCGCCCCGGGCGAAAAAGGGCAGGCCGACTTCGTAGTGGAACGGGATCCGGTCCACCCGAACATCGTCCACCTGCTGGGAATCGAATCGCCTGGACTGACCGCGGCCCTCAGCCTCGCCCGCCTGGTGGCAGGGCTGGTTTCGGAAGTAATAGACGGACTGCCGGAGTAACCCCGAAGCGGTTCCTGTACGCTCACCGCCCATTGTCAAGCCGAAGCGCCAGCCACTATACTGGACGCTGGCATTTATTTTTGTTTCTACAGGTTAGGCCCGGCCCGGAGCTATTCCGTGGCTGACTGGCAGCCCCTGAGGCGTTGATTGCATCCCACTCAGTAATCAAAAACGAAGTAAAAATTGACGTTGCAGTGCAGATGCGACCCATAGACCAACACGCCACAAATCGGATAAATTAGTAGGGTTGGCTTGAACAGAGAGAAACCCCCAGAGACACATTTGAATGGTTTTTAGAGAAAAGAGGAGCAGAGAGCAAACAGCCTTTCGAGCAGCCCCGACTCTGCTCCTGATTACCCTGCTGTTTCTCGCCGGCTGCGGAGGTGACACTCCCCCCCCTGCGCCCCCCGTCCTCACGATTTTTACCCCGGTGGTTCCCGACGGTGCGGTCGGGGGCGCCTACGACTTCCTGCTGCAAGCCCTGGGGGGAGTTGGGAATTTCAGCTGGGCGGTGACTGACGGCGCCCTGCCCGACGGACTCTCTCTCAACCCTTCCACCGGAGTCCTGTCCGGGACGCCCACCGTCGAAGGCGACTTCACCTTTACTTTTGAAGTTACCTCCGGCGAGCAGATGCGGTCCCGCGAGTACTCCAACACCATCGGCGCCGTCCCCATCACCACGCTGGAGATATTCACTTCCGTTCTGCCCTTCGGAGGGACGGACGAACCCTACTCCTACATCCTGCAAGCCATCGGGGCCGCCGGGCCGGTGAGTTGGGCGTTAATCAACGACGCCCTGCCCGACGGGCTTTCCCTGGACACAGCCACCGGGGTTATTTCCGGAACACCCACCCAACCCGGTATCTTCCCTTTCACCCTCCAGGCCAATGACGGCATTCAAACCGCCTCCCGTGATTTTTCCCTCACGGTAAATATTGTGGGGCCCATCCCCCTGGAGATTGCCACCATCGCCCTGCCCAGCAGCACAGTGGATATCAATTACGGTATCGTGCTCCGGGCCACCGGCGGCACCGGCCTCTACACCTGGAGCATCCCCACCGGCGCCCTGCCCGACGGGCTGGAACTTGATGAATTCAATGGCCTGATTTTCGGTACGCCATCTGTAGTCGGTACATTTACCTTTACCGCCAGCGTCCTCTCCGGTGATGAAACCCTGGACCGGCAATTCACCATCCGCATCGGCCCGGCCCTGAACCCGCAAGTGGAACTGGTCAGCGTGGCCACCGACGGGACTCCCGGCAACGGCGGGTCGGGCGATGCCTCCCTGACACCCGACGGCCGCTTTGTGGTCTTCACCTCCTTTGCCGACAACCTGACCGCTAACGACACCAACGCCAACGCCGACATCTTTGTCCGTGACCGCACCTGCCAGGTAACTGAAAGGATCAGCATTAGCTCCCTCACCGTTGCCACCACATCTCTGCCCGACGGGGCCGTGGATGCCGCTTACGGCGCCGGCTTGGCAGCCATTGGAGGGGACGCTCCCTTCACCTGGTCGGTTACCGCGGGCGGTCTGCCGCCGGGCCTGACGCTGGATTTTTCCACCGGGAGCATTAGCGGCATTCCGACCACCACCGGCACATTTGGCATTACCGTTCAAGTCATTGACAGCAGCACCCCCCAGCAAACCGCCGCCAGAGATCTCACCATCACTATCGCTCCCGCCGCGCCGCCTCCGACAGGGGACCTGACCATCACCACCGAAATTTTGCCGGACGGTGTGAACAGCCAGCCCTACAGCTTCACCGTGCAGGCCGCCAACGGCGCCGGCGCACTGACCTGGACCTTGACCGCAGGCTCACTCCAGGAGGGCCTGCTGCTGGAGGAAACCACCGGCGCTATCACCGGTACCCCCACCGTTTCCGGGATATTCAATTTCATCGTGGAAGTACAGGACTCCTCCGACCCCGTACAGACCGCCGCAACCACCCTCTCCCTCCGGGTGCTGCCCGACGGCATTCAGGTCAACTTGGCAAGCTTCCTGCCCTCTATCAGCGCACTCACTACCACCGCGAGCGGCAACTTCCTTTTCGTGGCTTTTGCCACCGACGCAGCCAACCTGGTGGCGGGCGATACCAACAACGTGCGCGATATCTTTGTCACCGCCGTGCAGGTGGTTGACTCCCCCACCTGCACGATCACGCCCGTCCAGACAATCCGCGTCAGTGTGGCGTCCGACGGGACGGAAGGCGACCGAGCGGCCACCATGCCTTCCATCTCCACCAGCGGCCGGTTGGTGATTTATGAGTCCAACGCAACCAACCTCGTCTTGGGAGACGACAACCGCTTCTCGGATGTGTACCTGACCGAAATCGACTTCTCCACCGGCTCACTGGCAGTTGTCAGCACGCAGCGGGTCAGCATCCTCCCGACGCTGCTCGCCACCGCGGCCAATCTCTTTTCCGAAACCACTATCGGCAATGCCGGCCTGATCCTGACCGACGGCGAGCATACCGGGCAAAAACTGGAAATCGTTTCCGGCACGGGCCAGGGGCAGGTGCGTACGGTAACCGGTAATGATTTCTCGACGTTTACCATCGACCCGCTCTGGGATGTCATCCCGGACACCACCAGCGTCTTCCGTATCTTTGCCACCTCGAATTCCCGGACCACCAGGGGTGTCCTCAGCGCCGACGGCCTGGCCGCCGGCTTTTCTTCCAGCGGCACCTTCGGGGAACCGAACGATCTCCTCGGAGCTTCCGAAGCGTTTGTGCAAGACCGGACCACCGGACAAACCTTCAAAGTGAGCGTCAACGACAACGGCGACCAGGGTTTGGGGGTCAGTACTCTCCATGCGCTGAGCGGTACCGGCAACCTCAGCCTGTTTGCCTCCAACGCCGCCAACCTCGTGCTGGACGACACCAACAGTGCCCGCGACCTGTTCTTGCATGACCGCGCCCTGGCCCAGACCATCCGGGTCCACGTGGCCAATGACGGCAGCGAGCCCGACGGCCCCATTGGCGGTTCTGCCGGGTTCAGCTCTTTTGAAAGCGCCGGCATGAGCACCAGCGGCAACCTGATTGTCTATGAAAGTTCGGCCACCAACCTGGTGACCGAAGACTTCAATGCGTTCCGCGATGTTTTCTTGTTTGACAGGAGCACCGGGACCGTCTCCCGGCTCAGCACCGCCCTCGACGGCGTGGAGCCCCGGGGCAACAGCTTCGACGTCACCATCAGCCTGGACGGCTCGACGATTGTTTTTACCTCCGACGCCCCCAACATGGTGCCCAACGACACCAACCTGGCCGGTGACCTGTTCCTCGTCCCTACCGGCGTGGTCGAATCCCCGCTGTTCATCACGGCCACACTGGTGGAAGCCAAACAGGGTATCGCCTTCAAAGACATGGTCAGGGTTGCGGGCGGCCTGGACCCCTTGTACTTCGCCATTGCAGAGGGCCGGCTCCCCGCCGGGCTGTCTCTCGACAGCCGCAGCGGCTACATTGCCGGTGTTCCGCAAGAGCCCGGCGCCTTCAGCTTCACCGTGCTGGTAATGGACAATACCCGCCCCAGCGCCTCGGCCCGCCGCACTTTTACGCTTACCGTACATCCTCACTGAAGGCTGTCCGGGTTCCGCCGGAGCGCCCTTCCAGAGAATAATGCTAAGATTTCTGTACGGGATTTTTTTGACCAATGCTGAATAGCAAACAACTACGGAAACTACTGACCGAACGCATCCTGGTCTGCGATGGGGCCATGGGTTCACAGATCTACGAGCAGTTGGGACCGCTCCCCTGCTTCGAACAGGCCAACCTGGAACACTCCGAACTGGTCCTGAAAATCCACCTGGCCTACATCAACGCCGGGGCGGGGATGATTGAAACCAACACCTTCGGCGCCAGCCACATCAAGCTGGCCCCACACGGGCTGGGCGATAAAGTTTCTGCCATCAACCAGCGTGCCGTAAAAATCGCCCGCGAGGCCCGCGAGGCCTCCGGCCAGGATGTCCTGATTGCCGGCTCCATCGGCCCGCTCGGCACAGGCTGGAAACGCGAAGACACGGACGCCGCCGAGGTCGCCCGCCAAGCCTTCCTCGAACAGGCGCAGCTGATGGAAGAGCGCGGGGTGGATCTCTTCCTGCTGGAGACCTTCCCCAGTTTGCAGGAGTTATGCTGGGCCATGGAAGCCGTCCGTTCGTTTACCTCTCTGCCCATCGTCGCGCAAATGGCCTACAACTTCGAGAGCCGGTCGCTGGCCGGGGATGACCCCGTGGACGCTGTGAATAAATTGCGCGACCTGGGCGCGGATGTCATCGGCGCCAATTGCAGTGTCGGGCCGCAGGACTCTCTGGCCGTTCTGCAAAAACTCGCCACCGTGGAAGACGTGCTTCTTTCCGTGCAGCCCAACGCCGGCTTCCCCCACCGCGTGGGTGACAGGATTATCTACCCCAAGAGCACCCCGGACTACTTTGCGGAGTTTGCCCGCGAAGCGGTTGCACTGGGGGCCAACATCATCGGCGGCTGTTGCGGCACCACCCCGGAGCACATCCGGGCCATCGCCGATGCCGTGAAAGACCTTACCCCGCAACACCATGGCTCCCAGACCACGGCCGCGCCACCGAAGATTACCGTGCAAGCCCCTCCCCTGGTCTCCCCCGGAGAAACTCCGCAATCGACCTTCTATCAAAAAATTCTGGATAAGAAGTTTCCCGTATCGGTTGAGCTCGACCCGCCCAAGGGGACCAACCTCGACCGCCTGCTCGACGCCGTAGCCACCTTCAAAGCCTCCGGCAAAGTGGACGCGGTGGACGTCAACAGCGGCGCGCTCGCCCGTGTCGGCATGGACGCGGTCATGCTCTCCGCGGCGCTGGAGCGGGCCGGGATCGAAACCATCCCCCACCTGACCACCCGCGACATGAACATCATCGGCCTGCAAGCCAACCTGCTGGGCGCCTGGGCCGTCTGCGGCATCCGCAACATGCTCTGCATCACCGGCGACCCGCCTTCCCTCGGCGACCACCCCGAGATTATCGGCGTGTACGAAGTGGATGCCATTGGTCTCGTACGCCTCATCGCTCACCTCAACCAGGGCACCGACTGGGCCGGCAAGACCCTGGGGGGCGCCACCAACTTCTCCATCAGCGTCGCCGTGAACCCCACCGCTGAGGATCTCGACGAAGAGTTGCGCCGCTTTGAGAAAAAGGTCGAAGCGGGAGCGCAATTCGCAATGACACAGCCTCTCTTCGACCCGGCAATCTATGACGAGTTTCTGAAGCGCCTCGGCGGCCAGCCGCCCATTCCGATTGTCATGGGAGTTTGGCCGCTGAGCAGCTACAAGCTGGCCGTCCGCCTGCACAACGAAGTCCCCGGCATCGTTGTGCCGGAGCACGTCCAGAAGATGCTCAAGGAGGCGGGCACGAACGCACGTGACAAAGGCTTCGACCTCGCGCGGGAAATGTTCGCTTGGGCCAAAACCGCCACCGCCGGGGTTTACATCATCCCCCCGTTCAAAAAGTACGAAGCAGCGCTTGAGATTCTGCCCTAACCTGTCCCACGGCTGACTCGAAGGAAGGTTGTTCTCTCATCGGGCACAAGAGAAACCGTTCCAACATTCGCCGTAGCCAGGAAAATTGTGCCGGTTCTATAACCGTGTTCCCCGCTCTGGGCGTGAATCTTCCCTGACCCGGCAATACAAACATAGAGCGCCGCACTCGCTGGGTTGTCATCCACCGCCAAAGCGCTTACCACATAGAATTTTTCGACCACAAACCACGGACAGGCTGCGAGCCTCGCTCCTCCAGGGACATTGCTCTTCGCCGTCTCCGGCAAAACCAGCCCCGCCGCTTCTGTTTGAAAGTGCAGCGCCTCCAGGGCCGAATCCAGGTGGAGTTCCCGCCGCTGGCCCTCCTGCCCGGTCCGGCCATAGTCGTAAATTCGGTAAGTGACGTCCGAGTAGGTTTGAATCTCGCAAAGACAGAGACCCGGCCCGATGGAATGAACCGTGCCCGCCGGAACATTCACGGTATCCCCGGCACTGACCGGGATGTGCTGCAAAGCCTCTTCCATCTCCGGCTTGCCCCAAAGCGCTGGCACCTCCTCGGCCGAAAGACTCGGACGGAAACCGACCTTCACCCAGGCGTCCGGCTCGGCGCCCAAGACATGCCAGACCTCCGGCTTTCCCCAGGGTTCGCCTTCTTTCCGCCGGGCAAAGTCGTCATCCGGATGAACTTGAATGGAGAGTTTCTCCTCAGTAAAGAGGAACTTGACCAGGAACGGGAAGCGCCCCGCCGTTACCAGATTGGAACCTTTCTCTTCCGGTGACAGTTGATTCCAGAGCGCCTCCAGGCTTTCCTCGCCAGCGGAATCTCCCACTGCTTCCACCTGGCAGCCCAGGCCCGACAACCAGACTTCGCCTATTTGCCGCTTCTCGCCCTCCGGCGCATCGAACCAGGGACGCAAGTCACGACGCCCCCAGAGGCGCGTAACAAATTCCGGTTGAATCTTAAACAGTGCCATTACGGTTTGAGCCCTCGCTATCCGAGTTCGGCGGCGGCCTGCCGCACGCTTTTCACGATGCGTTCCAAGTCCTCCTGCTCCAACCCGGGGTGTACCGGCAGGGAAAGGATTTGCTCCGACAAGTCCTCTGTGATCGGCAGGCTGACTTCACCCGCATCGGAGAATACCGGCTGCCGGTGAAGCGGCCGGGGATAATAAACCGCCGTGTCTATGCCCGTCTCCTGCAACTTCTCCCGGAAGGCGTCCCGCTTTCCCTTCAGGCTGCCGTCGAGCAGAATCGAATACTGGCTGTAGGAATGCTCCACCGCCGGTTCCTCGTGCGGCGTGACGATACCCTGTACTTCCTTGAGGTTCTTGCTGAGGAACCCGGCGTTCTCCCGCCGCCGCTGCACGAAGCCCGGCAGTTGCTTGAGCTGGTGAATCCCGAGCACAGCGGAGATTTCCGTCATCCGGTAATTGAACCCCAGCAAGGTATGGACGTAAGGGCCGGTCTGCCCATGGCTGCGGAGCAGCTTGCACTTCTCATACAGCTCCTTGTCGGAAGTGGCAATCATCCCGCCTTCGCCGGTGGTCATGCTCTTGGAAGGATAGAACGAGTAGCACGCGGCTTCGGGAAAGCTGCCGATGTCAGCTCCCCGGTAGCGTGTGCCGTGCGACTGCGCGCTATCCCAGATAATTTTCAGATCCCTCTCCTTGGCCAGGGCCCGGACAGCATCAATGTCGCAACAGTTGCCGAACAGGTGAACCGGGACTATCGCCTTCGTCCGGGGGGTAATCCTTTTTACTGCATCTTCCAGGTCGATGGTGAAGGTCCTGGGATTAACATCACAAAACACCGGCTGGACGCCCATGGCGCGCAACATGCTGCCGGTGGCGATGAAAGTAAACGACGGGACCAGAACGTCGTCCCCCGGCTCGAGCAACGCCAGGTACACCACATGCAGCGCCGCGGTGCCGGAGTTGACCGAAACAGCGTACTTTGCGCCCACCTGCGCGGCAAACTCCTCTTCGAACTGCCGACAGTATTTCCCCTCCCGGAGTTGCCCGGAACGAAGAATAGCCGTCACCTGCTCGATGATTTCATCCTGGCCGGTGGAAGGCGCGGCCATGCGTACAGGTTTCACCAGCGTAGCACCTTTGTCAAAAGCGTTTGAATACACAACACGAGAAGATTACACCACTCTCTGTACTCTGTGAACTCGACGCCGCCCGGCCACCGAAATCGTCGCGACAAATATCGAAGACGCTTTGAAAATGCAGACAAGTCTGCCACTATGAAGCGCCTTATGAACGAACAGCTCATCCTGCCCGTCGCTCTCGTGGTTCTGGTATCACTGGGTTTGGTAGCGGGAACCTTTGGAGCGTTGCTGGGGCTGGGCGGGAGCATCCTGTTGGTCCCGGTGCTCACGCTCATGGGCATCCCCGCTGGAACCGCCGCCGCCATCGGGCTGGTTTGCGTGGTTGCCACCTCCAGTTCGGCCTCGTCGGTCTATCTGGAGCGCGGTTGGGCGGACGTCCGGGTGGGGCTTCCCCTGCAACTGGCGACAGTTCTGGGAGCCCTCAGCGGCGCCTGGGTAGCCCCTCTGCTTCCCGCTGCCCTGTTCAAGCTGCTGTTCGCCTCCTTCCTTCTCTACGCCGCCTGGCTGCTCTGGCGGCGCTCTGAGGCCGCCACAGAGAGCCCTGAGGGGGCGATTACGGGCTACCAGGCAAGAAACCGTGGGCTGGGGGCCGGGGTTTGTTACGTGGCCGGGAACGTCTCCGGCATTCTCGGTATCGGAGGTGGCCCGGTTCAGGTTCCGCTGATGCATCTCGGCATGGGCCTGCCGATGAAGGTTTCCACCGCCACCAGCAGCTTTATGATGGGGATGACCGCCACCGCCGCCGCCCTGCTCTACTACCAGCGCGGGCAGATGATAGTAGCCATGACGGCGCCGCTGGCGCTGGGGGTTTTTCTAGGGGCGCAGATTGGTTCGCGGCTGGCGCCCCGCATCCACAGCCGGAGCCTTAAGCGTCTCTTGCTTAGCGTCCTGGTGGTTCTGGCAGCGGGATTGCTTTGGAATGCCGTTGGGCTAATGCAGTCGCCGGCAGGTGGCCCATGACCAAAGACCGGCCCGTCCAATGGATTGCCTATGTGCTGCGTTGGGGGGCGTACGGCTCGGCGCTGCTGCTGGCAGGCGGACTGGCTTGGCTTATGCTCGACCCCGGCATCCCCATGCAGATTGGGGAGCCCATGCCGCTGGCCGCTCTGCCATC
>CBDUYQ010000007.1:0-14964 GCA_965371475.1 uncultured bacterium | reverse complement strand
GTTCTATCTGCTGGCGGTTGTCTGGATGCTGCACCTGCCCCGCGACCTGGCCAACTGGCTGCGCAACCGAGGGCGCTCTCCTGCCGCGCTCCACCGCCGCGGCTTCTTCCTCTTCCACTACGGCCCCCTCTGGACACGCGGTCTTTGGTGTTTGCTTGCGCTTGCTTTTTGGTTTGGTTTGAAGGCTCTTTAAAGGTGTAAACCTCACCCTGGGTGATGTGATCTTTGAGAACAGACAAGCTGGATATGCGACAGAGTTCTGAAATCGTCACTCCGGATGCTCTATTACGTTCAACTCACACCCCAAGGCCGTCGGCCTCAATTCCCGTCGCCTCCATCGAGTTCCCCAATCCGATTATCGTTTTTGCCCGCGAGGTAACTTCCAGGAAGTTTAGTAAACCAGCGCACCGTCTATCAGCATGTCCTTCACCTTGAATGCGCGCAGGACTCGCCTCTCGCCCTGGTTGCGGATGTTCGGGTGCACGAATTCGAGTTGCAAGGACTTATCCTGGGGCCCGACCAGCGGTTCGCCGTCCAGTGTGCGGGGGAATATGAATTGAAAGGCGTTCCCGGCTTGCGCGAAAGAATACGACTGGAGGGTGACTTTCCGCCCCTTGCCGCCTCTCAGGTAGACAAAATTCTTGAGGGTGTCTACTGTCTGAATTTTCCAGTGGCGCGACAAGTCCATCACATCTTGCCGCACATTCGCCTCGAAAGTTACATATACAAGGACGCTGTCCGGAAATGTTACATGCAGGAAATTATTCACTCTGGCGTCGGATGCTTCCTTCTGCCCACCTGTCATTTCATCGTAATGGGCTTGAATCAAGGCGGAACGAACCATCGCCTGCCGAATCGGAAGGGCTGAGCGAAATTGCATCCGGTAGGTTAGCCTTGGGTTCATCTCCCCGGTACGATCTCCCGAACCGGATGACGTTGAATCTATATGGACAGAGCTAAATGTCCAGCTCTGGGACCAGGGCGATTTTTTCAACAGCTTCTGACAATCCTTCAGAGACCACTCCTGAAAAGGGTTCTTCTCCCAGAAGTCGTCGCCTTGCGCTAAGGTTCCCCCCAGGAATACCAGTAAGGCAAAACAACACAGCGCTTTTCTGTTCTTCATACGTCCCTCCCGTTCCTCGGACTGATCCTTGTTACCGTGATTTAACGACCATACTTTACCAAAGTTCGCCCCGGAGAACTTCTTTTTTTTTACTTTGAATACCCCGGCGGAAGGTGGGGCCGCCATTGAGGGTCATGGTCTGTCCCGGCCAGGTAGTTTCAGGTTCGAGTAGCAGGCGGACCACCCGGGCTACATCCTTGCCTACCTTTTTGCCTACCTTGGAACGGTTGCTCGGGTGGGGAAGGGGCTTGAATCTCCGGATGACTTGGGAGCACTGACGTGGTTCGTGAAGGGATGTTACTTGAACTGGACCTGAGCAGTTCCTTCGACGGGGAGAATGATTTAGAAACCTTCAAGTCTTAAACTATAAAATATGTAAAACTATAAAAGCCGTTATCCCGGCTATGGCAATTCATAGTTAACCCCCAAAAAATGCTTCAAGGCAAAATCTTGCCACGGTGTATCTTACTGAATAATTAGCCTACTAACAGTCACTGGCTAAATTTTGTCTATCTTGGTTGAGAAAATGCATGAGGTGGGTTGAAAGTGGGGGGCCACTTCTGTACCCACGAGTGCATCCACCCCACGTGTAATTGTCAAAAAATGAACGGGAGGAACGGGAGCTATGCGAAATATGAGAAGGAGGGGTGTAGTATTTTTCACCCTGCTTATAGTTTTAACCCTACCAGTTGTTCTTCAGGCACAAACGGCAACATCGGCATCTGTGTCCGGTACGGTCACGGACGCTACCGGCGCTGTGATTCCGGGAGCCACAGTTGAATTTGTCAACCTGGCAGTCAACACGACCGTCACGCGGGAGACCAATGCCGCGGGGCAGTACACTTTCCCGAGCATGGCTCCGGGGACCTACAACCTCACGGTAACCATGCAGGGGTTCCGAGTCACTACCATCAATGATGTTGCCATCAGCGTTGCCAAGAGCTACAACTACAACTTCGTGCTGGAAGTTGGAGCCGTTACGGATACCGTAGAGGTCTTTTCCGAGGCCACCGTGGAGTTGCAGACTGTGGACGCCTCTATCGGGAACGTCATAGGGAAGGACCGCATTAGCCGGATGCCAACCCTCAGCCGCACCGCCAACGAGTTGCTTACCCTGCAACCGGGTGCTACGCCCACCGGCGAGATCACCGGCGCCCGCAACGACCAGAGCACCTTCACGCTGGACGGCTTGGACGTCACCAACCAGTCGATTGGCGGGCTGGGAACCTGGTCGCCTCTCCCGGTGGACTTCATCGAAGAGTTCCGCGTCACGGTGGCCAACTCCAACGCCTCCTCCGGCCGGGGCGCCGGCGGACAGGTGGCGATTCGCACCATTGCTGGCAGTACGGCAATTCACGGCGCGGCTTGGTGGTATCACCAGAACGATAACCTCAACGCCAACGTCTGGGAGAACAACCGCACCGGCGTTACTAAGGCAGAACTCAAGGACAACCGGGGCGGTTTCCGGGTCGGGGGTCCGGTCTGGCCCAGTGACAAGCTGTTCTGGTTTGTCGGTACTGAAACCCGCCGCTTCCCGCGCGCGACCAACGTTAACCGCACGATCCCGGATTCCGCTTTGAGGAGTGGAACCCTTACATTTAACGATTGTGATCAGGGTTTTCTCCCGGTCATACAACCAGATGGATCGACAGAGTTCGTGTGCCAGGGAGGTAGTCCCATCACGTATGACCTGGCTACTTCCACCGGCTGCGGTCTCACGGGATTGCTGCCTTGTGACCCTCGCGGCATAGGGATTAGCCCGGTAACCCGGGCCACCTGGGCCCTGCTGCCCGCCGGCAATGACTCCACCCTGGGCGACGGGTTGAATACCATCGGGATCCGAACCACCGTTGCCAACCCGCGCGAGAACGACTTTTACACCGGGAAGTTGGACTACAATATCTCCGATACCTGGGTAGCCAACAGCTCGATTCGCTACTTCTCAGATATAAATTTTAACACCGGGCAACTCGACCTCCGGGGCGCCGTGCCTACCGCACCCCGGGTTCGGCCCACCCGGCAGAACTTCATCAGCGCCGGAGTAAGAGGACAGATCACCTCCAACCTGACGGCTGATTTCACCGCCGGTCTTGTCCGCATCCGCAATGGTGTCTCTCCCATGCGGCCCAACGCGGCCGCGGCCGCCATGGCAATTCCGGGGACCGAGGACGGCAGCGGCGGCTTCATCGCCGTTGATTTCGGCGGGCGATTTGCTGTGCGTGAGCCGATTGACATTGACACACAGGTGGCCCGCAAACAGGACAACGACGACAAGACCTACCAGTACAACGCGAACTTCACCTGGGTAAATGGCGACCACACCATGCAGTTCGGCGCCAGCCTCAAAAACCTGCACACTATCCACCTCCGCGACGATAAGGTGGTTTCGGGCGGTTTGGGAGCGTTGGTGACCTTGACCGGTGGTAGTGTGGATGCAGATCTTCAGCCTCCGCCCTGCAACGGTGATATTGGCCAGGGGCCGATAGTCACAATCAACTGCTTGAATGCCAGCGATCTCGGGACGTGGGACAATCTTTACACGGCCACCCTGGGCTTCGCAGACAACACTAACGTGTTCATGGTCCGGGACGGCAACTTCAACCCGCTTCCCTTCGGAACGCAGTTGACCTCCGATACCAAGATGTGGGCCAATGAGTTCTACATCCAGGACATCTGGCGGGTTAGTTCCACCTTTACCGTGACGGCGGGTCTCAACTATGGCTACCAGCTGGCTCCGACCGAGAAACTGGGCCGCCAGACCAAAGTCATCGACGCCGACACCGGCGCTACTATAAGCGCCAGGTCCTATATCGAGTCCAAGCGCGCGGCTTCGCTGGCCGGCACCACCCTCAATGTTCGGCTGGGTTTCCTTCCCGTCAACGACGCAGACAGCACCGACGTCTTCAACATTGACTGGGACAACGTGGCGCCCCGCTTGTCGGCCGCCTGGAGCCCTTCCTACTCCGACGGGTTTATGGGCCGGTTGTTCGGTGAGGGCAAAACGGTGATCCGGGGTGGTTACACCCTCTCCTTTGACCGCCAGAATACCGTCCAGAGCGTTATCATTCCTGCGCTGGGTGTGGGCTTTGCCCAGGCCATCAGTGAACTGGGCGCCACCTGTGATGCGTCGGGCACTCCCGGACTCGCGTGCAACGCCGCCGGCAATCTGGGCCTAAGCGGATTTCGCCTGGGCGTGGACGGGCAAATCCCGGTTCCGGTCCCTCCGCCGCAAAGCAACCCGGTGGTTCCAACCGATGCCGTGGCCATCTTCCCGGAAATTCTTTCCTTCCAGGTGGACCCGGATATTCAGGTGGGGGAGAACCACAGCTTCAACCTGACCTGGCAGCGGGAAGTCGGCTGGAACATGCTGCTCGACATCAGCTATCAGGGACGTCTGGGCCGCGAACTGCCGCAAAGCATCAACTTCAACAGCACACCGTATTTCCATGTGGATAATGCTTCGGGTCAGAGCTTCGCAGAGGCGTTTGACGCGGTAGCGGCCATTCTCCGCGCCGGGGGGACGGTAATCGCGGCGGATGCTCAGCCCTGGTTCGAGAACCAACTTCCGCTGACGACCTGTACCGGCGCCGGTTTTGCTACCTGCACGGAGTTCATCGCGGCAACGAACTCGTCCAACTTCATCAACGCCAATGTTTCGAACCTTTTCGGGGCGGCCTTCGCCGGCCGCACCAACGCGATTGACGTCCTCCGGTTCAACGCGAATATGCCCACCTTTAACAACTTCCTCGCGGATGCGCTTTTCATGCGCACCAGTAGCGGAGAATCAAACTACCACGGTCTGCTGGTGACTCTCCGGAAGCGGATGTCCGACGGGCTGCAGTTTGATGTCAACTACACCTTCTCGAGGTCGCTCGACCAGTCCGGCGCTATTCAGAACTCGGCGGGCCTGGTTCCCAACTCGTTCAACCTGAACTCGGAATATGGCCCGTCCGAGTTTGATATCACCCACCTGTTCAATGTTTCCTACCTGTATGAGCTTCCCTTCAGCGCGGGCAACAGCATGCTGAACAAGCTTGTCAACGGGTGGTTTACCTCCGGTATTTTCCGGCGCGCGAGCGGCTTGCCTCGTTTGGTGAGTCACGGCAGCCAGGTCTGGGGCGGCGCCGGAGTTCTCGGCAACGGCCTCGGGGCCATTCCGACGGTTGACTTGGGCCAGTTTGGCAACAGCGTGCACTCCGGCGTGATTGGCTCGAATGGTGTTGGGACCAACGGCGATCCTGCCAACAACGGGTCCGGTTTGAACCTGTTTGCGGATCCGGAAGCGGTTCACGCGGCGTTTCGTTTCATTAACCTGGCCACAGACGGGCGGACAGGCCGTGGCAACCCGCTGCGCGGGTTTAACCGTTCAACCTTTGACGTCACCCTCGGCAAGAGGACCACCATCGGAGAAAGAGCCAGTATCTCCTTCGAAGCGCAGTTCTTCAACCTGTTCAACCACCCGATTTTCAACGACCCGGCACTGAACCTCTTCGGTGGCAATGTGGCGAACTTCGGCGTGGTCACAGAACAGTTCACTCCTCCGAACCGTGTGGATGGCGCTCGCGCTATTCAGTTCGGACTTCGTGTGGAGTTCTAACTCTCAGGTATAAACCTCCAGGGGCGGGTCCTTCGGGACTCGCCCTTCTTTTTTGCCTGCGAGGTTTTTGGGAGAAAATATCCGGGGCCGCCGGGGAACAGCTTCCCAGCTTCCAAGCTTCCAAGGTTGCGGAGAAGGGAATCAGCCGCGGCGGAGCGTGAGGCCGCCGTCCACGGTGATGATCTGTCCGGTCAGGTAGTTGTCCGGCTCCAGCAGCAGGCGGACCACCCGGGCGACGTCTTCCGGCCGGCCGAACCGTGGGATGATACCTTCCCGCACAAAGCGGTCGTACTTGCCGCTCTCGATGCTCTCGAGTGCCATCCCGGCGGCGTTCACCCCCGGCGCGACTACGTTTACGCGAATCTCCGGCCCCCACTGCTTGGCCAGGATCAGGGCGGCGTGCTGCAGGGCGGCCTTGGGGACGGCATAGTTGAGGCTGCCTGCAAACGGCGCCACCGCCTGCATCGTCGATAAGAACACCAGGCTCCCGGCCACTTTGTTCCTCTGCATGTGGAGCCCGGCATCCCGCGCCAGCAGCAGCGGGGCGATGTAGTTGGTGGTGAGGGAACCTGTGAGGGCGGCCTCGTCGAGGTCTTCCAGCTTGACCCGGGCCGGGTCGCCCACGAAGCTGACCAGGCCGTAAATCTTCCCTGTAAGGCCCGCAGCGGCCTCCAGCAGGCGCTTCCTGCCTTCCGGCTGTGTAAGGTCGGCCTGGACGCAGTGGACCCGCCCTTGGCTCGAACCGTGTTTATTCAGCGTTTCTGCCAGCTCCGCAGCTCGCTCTGCGTTCTTCTGGTAGCCCACCACCACCTGGGCGCCCTCGGCGGCCAGCTGTGCCACCGTGGCCGCTCCCAAGCCCCCGGAGCCCCCGGGGACGAGGATTACGCGGCCCTCGAGGCTGCGGGCGGGGAAGTCGAACTCCAGCCGCTGGCGGCGCTCGGTCTCAGCGGGGTCGAGGAATTCGGAAGGCATAGGAAAAGTCCCCTGCAAAAGAGAAAGGCGTCCCGGTCCCGGTTTGACCGGGTTCGGGACGCCGTAAACTATTGGACCAAAATCAGGCTACTTCTTCGGCGGAACGATTTGGTCTTTCAGCGTCTTCGAGAGACGGAATTTAGCAACCGTCTTGGCCGGAATCTTGATTTCTTCTCCGGTCTGCGGGTTGCGGCCCATGCGGGCCTTCCGGTTCGCCTTCCGGAGCTTACCAAAGCCGGGGACAGTGAATACGCCCGTCCGCTTGGTCTCTTTTACCGCCAGATCCACCAGCGCATCCATGAAGGTGACGACGGTCTTCTTCGGCATATCCATCTCTTCGGACAGGGCCTTAATAATCTGGCTCTTGGTCATCGCTTTTGTCGACATCCAGAATTCTCCTTGGTCAAGTTTGGGGTAGCTGGTAAAACCCGCCTGACTTTCCCGTGCGGGTTTCACTCGCGGGCTACTCTACCGTAAAACCCTCCTGTGCGCAACAGAGGAACCGCTAAAAATGCGGCTTTTCTGCCAGTCTATTTTTCACTGAAGTTAGACACTTACCGCCGCCGTTTGGAACGCTTCTTGCCCTTCTTGGGCGTGGCGGCCCCGTCTGCCCGGGCCACCTCGTCGTAATAGTAGGCCAGGCTCAAGATGCCCTTCTGGAAGTTCTCCAGGTTGAGCCGCTCGTTGGGAGCGTGGGCGTTCTCGTCGGGCAGCCCGAACCCTAAGAGAACACAGGGCTTCTTGAACGCCTTGTACATCATCGAGACCAGCGGAATCGACCCGCCTTCCCGGATGAACACCGCCTTCTTCTTGAAGCCCTTCTCCAGCGCCGTCTTCCCGGCCTGGACGAAGGGGTGGTCGAAGGGGGCAATCCAGCCGTCGCCCTCGCTGTGGACAGTGAACTTCATCCTGACGCTCTTGGGCGTAAGTTTCTCAATATGTTTTTTGACCAGCTTCGTAATGGTTGAAGGGTCCTGGTCGGCCACCAGCCGGGTAGAGAACTTCGCCGACGCCTTTGAGGCAATGACGGTCTTGGCCCCCTCTTCCGTATAGCCGCCGTAGATGCCGTTGATGTCGAGCGTGGGCCGGGCCCAGATGCGCTCCACTGTCGAGTAGCCCTTCTCGCCCACCAGCAGCTTGGCGCCGGTGGTCCTTTGGAACCGCCTGTCGCTGAAGGGCAGGGCCTTAATCTGCTTGCGCTCCTGCTTGGTCACCGGGCGGACGCTTTTGTAGAAGCCGGGGATGGCCACACGGCCGTCTTTGTCGTGCAGCTTCGCCATCATCTCGCAGAGGAGGTTAATCGGGTTCGGCACCGCGCCGCCGAAGGAGCCCGAGTGCAGGTCCACGGTCGGGCCGGTCAGTTCCACCTCGAAGTAGCACAGGCCGCGCAGCCCGTAGCACACCGACGGAATGCCCTTGCCCAGCATGGTGGTGTCGCTCACCAGCAGGGCGTCGCAGGCCAGCCGCTTCCTCTCTGTCCTGACGAACCTCTCGATGTTCTCGCTGCCGACCTCTTCCTCGCCCTCGATCATGAACTTCACGTTGACGGGCAGCTTGCCGTTCTGCTTCATGAAGGCTTCCAGCGCCTTCAAGTGCATGAAAACCTGTCCCTTATCGTCCACCACCCCGCGGGCAAAGAGGTCGCCCTTTCGCAAGGTCAAGTCCCACGGAGGCGATTCCCACTGTTCCAGCGGCTCCGCCGGTTGGACGTCGTAGTGTCCGTAGAAAAGCAGCGTCGGCTTATCCGGCGCGTGCAGCCAGTCGGCATAGACAATCGGGTAGCCCGCCGTCGGGCAGATTTCGACGTTCTCGAGGCCGATGGATTTCATCTGGTCGGCTACCCACTGGGCGCAGCGTTTCAGGTCGCCGGCGTGCTCGCTGCGGGCGCTCACACTGGGGATGGCGCAGAACTCTTTCAATTCGTCGAAGTAGCGGTCATAGTTGCTCTGGATGTAGTTCACAACCGATTGCATGATCTTCTCCCCTTCAGTGAATATACGGTAACGCGCGCGCGGCCACGCAGCCGGAATTCTATCACAAGCTTTGGGAAAGGTAGGGTAGCAGGGGGCGTCGCGGTTGTCAGTTCAGCGAGCAGGAGCCGGGGCCGCGGGGGTCGCCGCAGGAGCCGCAAGCGCCGATAGGTTCGCTCGAAGCCGCAGCGCCGCCACTGCTGACGGCAAAGACTGAAAGCTGCTTTTCGAGCTTGGTGCTCTGGCAGGAGGGGCACTCCGGGGTCTTCGATCCTTGAACGATGGTCTCGAAGTGGTTTTCGCACTCTTGGCAGACGTACTCAAATATCGGCATGGTTTTAACTCCCCGCCGGTCATTGTAACGGGAAGACACCAGAAGCAGCAAGTAAGGTATAGAGAGGCAAGTCTCGACGCCGTGGTTGATCGTCAATCGGAATCGCGGACAAGAATGTCCGCGCCACCAGTTTTGCGTTGGGTAGGCGAGGTCTTGTTTATCCCGCCAACGGCGGGCGGAGACGGAAGCCCAAAAAGGAAGGAAGGACCCCGCTACGGTTCGCCCTGTTACTTGTGTTTAGCCCCGTGGCTTGTCCTGAGCCTGTCGAAGGGCCCCCGCCACGGGGTCTTGGCTACCCTGACGCTTTGCGTCTGCTGCTCTTCCGGGTAGAATGGCTGACGCGGGGCGTTGGTGTTCCACGTGAGCTGCTTCGCAATAACATGAGGTCTTGGGGGACGAAATGAGAAAAATTCTTTTGCCGGTTCTACTCCTTAGTACAGTTGTCGCTGCCGTGGCCTGGGTGGCGGATCCTGTCGCCGAAGAAGCGGAAAAGAACTGGCCGCAGTGGCGTGGGCCGCACATGACCGGCGTAGCGCCGCACGGCAACCCGCCGACGGAATGGAGCGAGACCCGGAACGTCCGGTGGAAGGTGGAAATTCCCGGCAAGGGGTCTTCCTCCCCCATCATCTGGGGCGACCGGATCTTTATTTCTACCGCCGTGCCGACGGAAAAGCTCGGTGCGGCCAAAAAGGAAGAAGCGGCGGGCGGAGACGGACAGATGGATATCAGCCGGCTGCCCGAGCGGATGCGCCGCCGGTTGGAGCGCATGACCCCGGAGGAGAGGAAGCAGGCGATGGAGCGCTTCCGGCGGCGGGGGCCGCGCGGCATCCAACCGGAGTTCGTCCACCAGTTTGTCCTCTTTGCCCTCAACCGCACCGATGGAAAAGTTCTCTGGAAGCGCGTTGTGCGGGAAGAACTCCCCCACGAAGGTACCCACCCCACCGGCACCTGGGCTTCGAGCTCGCCGGTGACCGACGGCGAGCATGTCTATGCTTACTTCGGCTCGCGCGGCCTCTACTGCTTCGACATGGCAGGGAACCTGGTCTGGGAAAAAGATTTCGGCGAAATGCGCAAGCGGCTGACATTCGGCGAAGGCGCCTCGCCCGCGTTGCACGGCGACCGGATCATAATTACCTGGGACCATGAGGGCGAGTCTTTCATAGTGGCCCTCGACAAACACACCGGCAAGGAGCTCTGGCGCACGCCCCGCGACGAGATTACCTCCTGGGCCACGCCCCTGGTGGTGGAACACAACGGGAGTCGGCAGGTCATCACCAACGCCACCGGAAAGGTCCGCAGTTACGACTTTGAGACCGGGAGGCTGCTCTGGGAAGCCAAGGGGATGACTATGAACGTCATTCCCACGCCGGTGTTTTCCGGCGGCATGGTCTATGTCACCAGCGGCTTCCGTGGCAACGCGCTGCTGGCTATCAACCTGGACAAGGCCAAGGGAGAAATCACCGGCACGGAGGCGGTGGTCTGGTCCCTGGGCCGGGATACGCCTTATACCCCTTCGCCGCTGCTCTACGGCAACACGCTCTACTTCCTCAAGCGGAACAACGGCATCCTCTCCGCCTTTGATGCCCCCACGGGCAAGCCCCTGTTCGGCCCCGAACGTCTCACCGAGGTTCCCAATATCTACGCCTCGCCCGTCGGCGCCGCCGGACGGGTGTATATAGCAGGCCGGGAAGGGACGGTGCTGGTGCTGGAACACGGTCCGGCACTCAAGGTCCTGGCCAGCAATGAACTCGATGACAGCTTCGACGCCTCGCCCGCCATCGTGGGGAATGAGATCTATCTACGGGGACGCAAGTACCTCTATCGTATCTCGGAAGAGTAACCAGCGGAGAGAACGGCCCGGTTATGGCGGACGAGTCCACCATCCTTGACCCCGCGCTTGCGGCTGAGGGTGAGCAAAAAATTGAATGGGTGGCGCAGCACGCCCACACCCTGAACGCGCTGGCCCGGTCACACCTAGGTGACGGAGCGCTGAAAGGCCGCCGCATCGCCCTGGCCATCCACCTGGAAGCCAAGACCGCCTACCTGGCCTGGTTGCTGCACGAAGCCGGAGCCGAAGTCACCGTTACCGGCAGCAACCCCAACAGTACGCAGGATGCGGTGGCGGCGGCTTTGGTCAAGAGAGGCTTGTGCGTTCACGCCATTCGCGGCGCAACTCCGGAAGCGTTTGACCGGCACCTGCTGGCTACGCTCGATAGCAGCCGGCCGGAACTGGTTATCGACGACGGCGCGGAACTCATCACCCGCCTGCACCAGAAGCGACCCAAGCTGCTGGCAGATGTCCGGGCCGGGTCGGAGGAGACCACCAGTGGCGTTATGCGGCTGCGCGCCATGGAGCGGGAAGGCGCGCTCAAGTTTCCCGTCATCGCCGCCAACGACGCCCAGTGCAAGCACCTCTTCGACAACCGTTACGGCACGGGTCAGTCCACAGTGGCAGCCATCATGGGCCTGACCAACCTGTTTCTGGCGGGCAAGCGTATTGTCGTAGCCGGTTACGGCTGGTCGGGGCGCGGGGTGGCGTTCTACGCTCGCGGGCAGAACGCCCGTGTCGCCGTGGTCGAAACCGATCCTATCAAATCACTGGAAGCCCATGCCGACGGCTTCGACGTTATGTCTCTGGAAGAGTCCGCTCCCTTAGGCGACATCTTCATAACGGTCACGGGCAGCATCAGCGTCCTGCGCCGCGAGCACTTCGAGCACATGAAGGACGGCGCCGTCCTGGCCAATGCCGGTAACTTCGCCCACGAAATCGATGTGGCCACCCTTAAGGAGATGGCAAAAGAGGAAAGGGAAGTGCGCCATCTGATTACCGAGTTTGTGCTGGCTGACGGCCGCCGCCTGCACCTGCTCGCCGGAGGCGACCTGGTCAACATTGCCGGGGCCGACGGCCACCCGGTGGAAATTATGGACCTGAGTTTTTCTGTGCAGGCGCTCTCTGTCCACTACCTCGCGCAACATGCCGGCGAGCTTGCGCCCGGCGTCCACGACCTTCCCGAAGAAATAGACCGCACCATCGCCCGCACCCGGCTCAAACAGTTGGGAGTAAAGCTGGAGGAGATGACGCCGGAGCAGGAAGACTACCGGAAGAGCTGGCGCTAATTCCCAGCAACTAATTAAGGGCTGTGGGGGCTTAGGGGCTAAAGCCCCCTCTTTCTTGGCATTTCATGTCAGGGCTGAAGCCCTGACCCGCCTGTCATTCTGAGGAGCCTGTCCGCAACGGCGGGCGGGTGACGAAGAATCTCATCCTGCGGGAAAATAACATCCCCTTTGGACATGCCGAGGATTATGTTTGGGTAGGGCAAGGGCTTGTCCCTTGCCGTTCAGCCCACGGGCCCGTCCTGAGCGTAGCCGCTGGGATGAACGCCGGATGTGAGTCTGTCTGTTCTCGGGCAGAACGCCTGACGCTGAGCTGTCTGGCTTCTTGGAGGTTCTGGCACGGATGAGATTCTTCGACTTCGCCCCGTCACCGGCGGGGCTCCGCTCAGAATGACAGGGGACGGTTTTCCTAATTGGCCCAGTCGAGCTTAAAGTCCTTGTTTCGTCCCATTCCGAGGAAGCCGCCCGACTTGCCCATCCGGACGAGCAGGGTCCGGGTTTGCCGCGGGTTGAAATGCCCCTGGATGGTTTCCGACCGGTCGAAGTTGTCTTTGGGAGCGCGGATGCGGACCTCTAGACGGTGGTCACCCGGCGCTATCGAGATGGTGGCGGAAAACCTTCCCCGATCTTTTCCGTTGGTGCGCAGTTCCACGGTCTTGATCATTTTGTTGTTGGAAAATACATACATGGTCGCGCTTTCAAAACTGTGTGTCCCTTCCAGTTTGAGCCGGGAGCGCCGGGATCGGGTGCTGCCGGTCGTGGAAGGGGTAGTCGTGGGAGCGCCTCCCGCTGCTTGGGTCTGCGCCGGGGTGGCTCCCTGGGACCCATCGGTTCGAACCTCTCCCGAACCTATGGTGGGACCCGTGTCCGGCGTCGGTGGCCGGAAAAACGCCAGCCAGGCTATTCCGCCTAAGAGCAGCAACAGCACCGGAGTCAGCAGGGAAGTAACCAGCACCGGGGCAAGCCAGCTGGGCCGCGCTTTGGTGGGCGGGCGCTTAAGCTTGCGGCCGGAGTGCTGCGAGTCAGTTCCCTGGTGGATCTGGTAGAGGGCCATCGGGGTGATTATGTTCTTGAGTTCATGTACCCCGAGGAAGTCCACCTTGAACTCCGGCCGGGTGCGGATCTGGTTGTACACATCCTCGGAAAAGCAGACGCCCCCGGGGTCGGCGTGCGGCTCGATGCGCGAGGCGATGTTGACGCCTTCTCCGAAGACGTCGCCGCCCCGGTAAACCACGTCGCCGAGGTGGATGCCGATGCGGAGCCAGAACTGTTTGATTTTTTCGACCGTGGTGTTGTATTCCGCCAGGGTGTTCTGGATTTCCGTGGCGCAGCGGATGGCTTCCAGCACACTGGAGAACTCCACCAGAAAAGCGTCGCCGATGGTCTTGATTTCATGGCCGCCGTGCCGGTGGACGAAGGAACGGATCAGGCTGTTGTGCTTGTCGAGGATATTCAGCGCCGCCCCTTCGTCGGTATCCGTGAGGGCGCTGTAGCCCACCATGTCGGTGAGCATGATGACGGCTAATTTTCTTTCTTCGGTATCAGGCATCGCTGGTTGGGGAGAATTTGTCTTATCAGGGAGCCGGCCACCTTCGCCTCCAGTCGCCTCCTGTGCATTCTCCCAGTCCGATTCTAGGCAGCCCTGCGCGGGCAAGTCAACGCGGGGAGCCGGGGGGGTAGTGGCTATTTTGAAATTACTAATCAACTGCCGAGCCCCGTGGCACCTGCCACGGGGTGTTTTAGCCTAACAGCACCCGGCGGCAGGTGCCGCCGGGCTCGGCGCATGAAGGGGAATTCCCAATATGTTCCACTACCAGCGGGGGGAGGGCGGGCGCTAGCGGTGGAGTTTCCACCAGTCTCCGGCACGGACGAGCAGCGCGCGGGCATACTCCACATGAGACCACATCAGCGGGGTAGCGAACTGGATGTACCCGCCTTCGTTGGCATGGTCGTCCCGGACCATGCACTGCGAGCCGGTCTCCTGGTAGGAACGTGCCATGTTGTTAGCCTCTTCCAGAATCTTGTCGAAATCGACGTTGTCGAGCAGGATGGGCTTGTCGAACTCCTTGGCGAAATCGATGCCGGACTTCCACTCCTTCTCCATAAAAATTTCAAAGCGGGTGCAGGTGGAAAGGTGCTCCGGAATTTCGCCTTTCTCGTTGCGGTAGCTGTCAATCATGGCGAGCAGTTCGTCGCCGCGTCCGGCGTTGCCGTTCCAGTAGTGGTACTGCGCCAGCACGGCGGTGTATTGCAGCCAGGGGCCGTTGCCAGCGTGGACGTGGGTGGCGAAGTCGCGGTTGAAGGGCAGATAGCGCATGATCATGCCCAGCTCCGGGTCCCAGAGCTGCTTTTCCAGGTAGCGCACGCTCTGGTCGATAGCCTCGCCGTAGTGCAGGAAGCCGTAATAGAAGGGGCTGAGCAGGGTGAAGTCGGGCCGCAGGTCGGGCGTGCCTTCCGGGGTGATGCGGCGGACGAAGCGGTCGCCGTCGCCGGTCAGAAAGAGTTCGCTGACCGAATGCAGGAAGTGGCGGCGGAAACTCAGGTGGGTTTTGTGGATGATGCCTTTGGGGTCGAGCAGGCGGGCCACCTCGTCGGCCAGCGAGTAGGCGTACAGGAATGAGTAGTTGACCCAGCAGGTGTAGCCCTCCTCCATCGCCGATTCGTGGATCGAGGTGGTGGACTCGAACAGGTTCAACTCGCTCTGGTAGAGGTTCGCGTGGGCGTGGTGCAGGGCGCGTTCGATGGTTGCGAGGAACCCTTCCAGGTCGTCGATGTCCTTCTTCTGGTGGTGGGCCGCCAGCAGGTAGTTGCAGAGGATAGCGATGCCGTGGGCGACGTTGTCCTCCTGCTTGTA
>CBDUYQ010000006.1:0-15682 GCA_965371475.1 uncultured bacterium | reverse complement strand
TCAAGCGGGCCGCCCCGGCGCGCTCCAGCGCCTCGGCGTTGCGCAGTTGATGGTGGTCAGTGGCGTAGGGAAACGGAACCAGAATGGCGGCGCGGCCGGCCGCCGTCAATTCCGCCACCGTGCTCGCGCCCGCGCGGCAAACCACCAGGTCGGACCGCTGGAAGCAGTCCGCCATGCCGTCAAAAAAAGGACGAACCTCCGCCACCAGCCCGAGTTTCCGGTAGGCCTCCCGGACAAGGTCGTAATCGTCCTCGCCCGTCTGGTGGACAAAACGCAGCGGCAGCCTGCTCGCTTGCAGTCGAGTCAAAGCGTCCAGTACGGCGCGATTCAACTGGCGGGCTCCCCGGCTGCCGCCGAATATCAAAATTGCACAGGAAGCGCGGGCCTGGTATACCGGCACGGAAAAGAACTCTTTGCGCACCGGACTGCCTATCCACACGGCTTTCGGGCCGAAACGTCCAGCGGCTTCCCGAAACGTAACAGCCGCGCGTGTCACCAGCGGCGCCAGCAGACGGTTGGTCAGACCGGGCTCCGCATTGGGTTCGAAGATCACCGTTGGCCGTCTCTCCAATACTGCCTGCAACAACGTCGGCCCGGCGGCGTAACCCCCGGTGCCAAACACCACGTTGGGCCGGAACTCTTCCAGCAACCGGCGGCTGACCCAGAGACTTTCCGGCAACGAGGCAATGCCGCGCAATTTATCCATTGTGCCCAAACCTTTCACGCCCCGGACCGGCAGGGTCCGCAGCGTGTACCCGGCTTCCGGCACTACCCGAGCTTCCAAGCCGCGCCTGGTTCCGACGAAAAGAATCTCGGTTCGGCGGTCGCGCCGACGGAGCGCTTCCGCTACCGCCAGGGCAGGATACACATGCCCGCCAGTTCCTCCGCCGGCCATCATTACCTTCATCCAATCCCTCGCACTACAACCTTTTCAGTCCGCGTGCTGGCTGATATTGAGCAGCAACCCCATCCCCAACAGCATAACCAACACGTCACTGCCACCGTAACTGATGTACGGCAGGGGGATGCCCTTGGTCGGCAACAGCGCCAGTACCACGCTCAAATTAATGAACGCCTGCCCGACAATCATTACTGTCACGCCCACGGCCAACAGGCGGGAAAACAGGTCTGGCGCACGGCTGGCGATTCGCAATCCGCGCCAGGCTATAACGCCGAAGAGCACCGCCACCAGCAATGCGCCCAAAAGACCCAGCTCTTCGCCTACGACGGCGTAAATGAAATCCGTGTGCGCCTCCGGCAGGTAGAAAAGTTTCTGCTTGCCCTGCATCAACCCGACACCGGTTACACCGCCCGAACCAACCGCCATGATGGACTGGATCGCCTGGAAGCCGGTCCCGTGCGGGTCGGCGGTGGGGTCGAGAAACGACTTGACGCGCTCCAGGCGGTAGGGCTCCAGAACAATCAGGAACGCCAGTACAGGAACACTCACGACACCCAAAAATGCCAAATAGCGGAACTGCAAACCGGCGACAAAGAACATCCCTACGGCAATCAGCGCCAGCAGCGCCGCCGTGCCCAGGTCAGGTTCAACCACCACCAGCACGAACAGGACCGTGGTAATCAGCCCGGCGGGCAGGAGCGTCCGGCGGAAATCGTTGATAACGTCGCGCTGCCGCTCCAGGAAATACGCCAAGAATAGAATCAGGACGAGCTTGGAAAACTCCGACGGCTGAATCGAGAACGAATCGAGCTTGAGCCAGCGGTGCGTGTTGCGAGAAGCCTCCATGAACAGCACAGTCACCAGCAGAGTGGAAATAGCAAAAACTGCCGTGAAAATCGGGGCCGGTTGCCGCAGCTTGCGGTAGTCAAGTTGCAGCAAGGCAAACAAGCCGGCCAGCCCAATCGTCACCCAGAGCAACTGTTTCAACAAAAACATCCAGGGGCGGCCGTAGAGTTCACTGGCATAGACCGCCGACGCGCTGAACACCATCACCAGCCCCACCACCAGCAGAGCCAGCGTGCTGCTGAACAGGATGTAGTCCGGTGCGTAACGCCGCGCCATGCTCAGTTCTCCTGCCGGACCGAAGCCCGGCGGCGCACTTCCTCTTTGAAGCAGCGGCCGCGATGCTCAAAGCTCTCAAACTGATCAAAACTCGCACAGGCCGGGGCCAGCAAAACCACATCGCCCGGCTCGGCGATTTCCGCCGCCCGAGTGACAGCCTGCGGCAGAGTTTCCAACATTTCAAACTCCACTGCGCCTTCCAGTTGCTCGGCGATTTTTTTGCTGGCGGCGCCTATCAACAACGTCCGGCGGGCGCGCTGACGCAGCGGCTCACTTAAGGGAGTAAAATCACCGCCTTTGTCTTTTCCGCCCAGAATCACAACCAGTTTCTGGTCGAAAGCTTCAATGGCTTTAAGAGCTGAGTCCACATTGGTGGCCTTGGAATCGTTGAAGTAAGACACGCCGTCGATTTCCGCCACAAACTCCAGCCGGTGCTCTACGCCCTCAAACTCAACGATGGCCGCCCGGATAGCTTCCGCCGGTACGCCCAGCAGCCTCGCCGCGCAAACCGCCGCCAGCACATTCTCCAGATTGTGCTGCCCTTTCAGTTGGATGGCGCTCCGCTCCAATACCTTTTCACGCTCCGGGCCGTTGGCAAAAACAATCCAGTCATCTTCCAGAAAACTTCCTACGTCCAGCCGCCGCTCCCGGCTGAACCAGAACCGCTGCGCCCGCACCTCCGGCTCCAACTCGACCACCGCCGGGTCGTCGGCGTTGAAGATGGCGAAGTCGTCCGCCCCCTGCTGCCCGAAGAGTTTTGCCTTGGCGGCGACGTACTCACTCATGGAGGCGTGGCGGTCGAGGTGGTCGGGGGTAAGGTTGAGCAGTGCCCCAACCCGGGGAGCAAAACTCGTGACCGCTTCCAGTTGGAAGCTGCTGGCCTCGACCACATTCACGGTGTCATCGGTAGCGGTTTCAACCAGCGACACCAGCGGCGTCCCGATGTTTCCGCCTACTTGTGTGGGGCGGCCCGCCTTTAGAAAAATCCGGCCGAGCAGGGCCGTCGTAGTGGTCTTGCCATTCGACCCGGTTACCGCCACGGTCGTTCCGCGCAGAAAACGCCAGGCCAGTTCCAGTTCGCTGAGTATTTCGATACCTTTCTCGCGCGCCTTTCCGAGCGGCGGGATGTTGAGCGGTACGCCCGGACTGGGAACAATGAAATCCGCCGCCAGAAAAGACGACACCCGGTTGCCGCCGCACTCGACCTCAATTCCCTGGGCGCGCAACTCCGCCGCCACGCCGGCCAGTTCCTTTTCCGGGCGTGCCTCACTTACGGTCACGCGCGCGCCCCGTCCGGCAAGAAACCGGGCCGCCGCCACGCCGGTGCGGGCCATGCCGGCCACCAGCGCCTTGCGTCCCGCGAGCTGCATGGTAGTTGTCATCTCTCTTTCACCGAAGTTTCAACGTACTCAGTGAAAACAGCGCAAAGATCAGCGCCGCAATCCAGAACCGCACGATAATCTGCGACTCATGCCAGCCTTTTTTCTCGAAGTGATGGTGCAGAGGCGCCATCAGCAGCACCCGCTTGCCGCGCAGCTTGAAGGAGCCCACCTGGACGATGACGGAAAGCGCTTCCACCACAAAGATGCCGCCGATGAAGAAGAGCAGGATCTCCTGCTTGATAATCACCGCCACTGTCCCGATGGCCCCGCCGAGCGAGAGCGAACCGACGTCGCCCATGAATACCTCCGCCGGGTGGGCGTTGTACCAGAGAAAACCCAGGCTGGCGCCGGTCATCGCCCCGCAGAAGATGGTCAACTCCGCCACCTGCGGCATGATGGCCAGGTCCAGGTACCCGGCAAAGACAGCGTGGCCGGTGAGGTAGGTCAGCGCAGTGAGCGCCGCCGCCGCAACAGTCACGCAGCCGATGGCCAGCCCGTCGAGCCCGTCGGTCAGGTTGACGGCGTTCGACGAACCCACAATCACCAGAATAAGAAAGATGATGTAAGGCAGGACCGCCAGCGGGACCAGGTACCAGTGGGTCATTAATGCGTCGATGACCAGGTCCGGACGCAGCGACTTAAAGAATGGGACGATCATTTCCGTTGAATAGATGCCGTTGCGAAAGGCCAGCAGCCATGACGCTACGGCTATCGCCGTCACAACTTGCAGAGAAAATTTCACGCGCGGGCGCAGGCCCAGGCTCTGCTGCCGGGTGACCTTCCAGTAGTCATCCACCAGCCCGATGGCGCCGAAGGCCAGCAGCGCGAACAGCGCCACCCAGACAAAAATGTTGGTCAGGTCGGTCCAGAGCAGCGCCGGGATGACAATCGAAACGATAATCAGCAGCCCGCCCATGGTGGGCGTGCCGGCCTTGCTCTCGTGGTCGGGGCCGTGCTCGTAGATGTACTGTCCGATCTGCATCTCGCGCAACCGCCGGATCATCCACGGCCCCAGCAACAGGACCAACAACAGGGCCGTGAGCGAAGCAAACGCAGTTCGCACGGTGATGTAGCGGAAGACGTTGAGCGGGCCCCAGAACTCGTGCAGCCATTGATAGAGGATGTGATAGAGCATCGCCTACTCCGCCCCCTGCCCTGCTGGAATTTCATTGGGGAAACGAACGCGCAAAGAGTCCAACAGCGACTCGAGCGCCACGCCACGCGACGCCTTGAGCAAAACCCAATCGCCGGGCCGGACCTCGTCGCAAAGCCAGTCGGCCGCCTGCTGCTTATCCTCAAAGAACCGGGCGCGGTCTTCCGCCATCCCTGCGTTGCGGGCGCCGGCAATAAGATGTTGTGCGTCGCCGCTTACCCCGGCAAAGTAATCAATCCCGCCCGGCCCAGCCAAATCAAAAACGTGGCGGCCAGTTTCTTCGTGCAACTGCCGAGAGGCCGACCCCAACTCCTTCATCTCGCCCGCCACTAGCAACCGGCGCTTAGCCCGCGTTGTACGGCTGAGCGCATTGGCCATGGCGCGCAAAGCTACCGGGTTGGAGTTGTAGGCATCGTTGATAACGGTGAAGCCCTGCTCGAAGTCCAGCCGTTCGCCGCGCAGCGGAGCCGGACGGAACCCCGCCAGGGCCTCGCGCATCTGCGCAGGCGCGACATCGTAGAGCGAAGCCACGGCGCAGGCCGCTAGCGCATTCGGAATATGCTGGCGGGGGAGGGTGAGCGCAATGCGTTCACGCGATTCACCCACAACCAGATCGAAAGCGCAGCCAGCCAATCCGTTGTCTTCGATGTTTTCCGCTCGGATGTCCGCTACGGCATCGAATCCGAAACGGATTGTCTTTCCCGCAAAGCCTTCCTGAAACCGCGCGACCCGCTCGTCGTCGGCGTTGAGAACGGCGGTGGCCGAACCAGCGAGACCCTGAACCAGTTCCCTTTTGGCTTCGGCAATCTCTTCCACGGAAGAGAAGAACTCCAGGTGTACGGGCGCCACACTCAGAACCACGCCGATGTTGGGCGCGGCGACGGCGCAGAGCTTGGCAATCTCCCCGCGGTGCGCCATGCCCATCTCGAGTACGGCCAACTCATGCGTGTCCTCCAACCGGAGCAGGCTCAGGGGAAGGCCGTACTCGTTGTTCAGGTTTCCCTCGGACTTTAAAACCCGGTACTTCGTCCCCAGCACTGCGGCCATCATCTCTTTCGCGGTGGTCTTGCCGACGGAGCCGGTGACGCCGATTACGGGCCGTCCCCACTGGCGACGGGCAAAGCGGGCCAAACTTTGCAGCGCCTCCAATGTATCCGGCACGGCGATGAGTTTCTCGCGGAGTTGACCATCAAAGCCGAGGCAACGCTTCTGGCTCACGATGCCGGCGGAGGCGCTGCGGTCAAGCGCCTGCCGCACGAAATCGTGGCCGTCAAAGTTTGGCCCTGGGATGGCAATGAAGCATTGCCCCGGCTTGAGGGTGCGCGAGTCAATCGAAAAACCCGTGAGAGAGACGGACGCAAGGGGGGGAGGGACCTCCACCCCCAGCGCTTCTCCGATTTTTTTTCCCGTCCACTCCATAAACTTTTACTTTCCGCCGTAACCGAGCCGGGCCAGTGCGCGTTGTGCCGCTTCCCGTTCGCTCCACGGCTCTTCCCGGCCGGCAAAAATCTGGGTTTCCTGGTGTCCCTTGCCAGCCAGCAGAACCATGTCGCCTTCCTGCGCCATCTCAAAGGCGCGCCCGAAGGCCTGTTCCCGGTCTTCGACAACTTCGTAGCTGCCGTTCGCCTCTTGCACGCCGGCAACCGTGTCGCTGAGAATCCGGGCGGGGTCTTCCGTGCGGGGATTGTCGGTGGTGAGGATGACGTGGCCGGCCAGCCGCCCGGCAATTTCCCCCATCACGGGCCGCTTGGTGCGGTCGCGGTCGCCACCCGAACCGAAAACGATGATGACGCGGTTGCGGGCAAGCTCACGTGCCGTGTTGAGAAGGTTGGTAAAGGCCAGGTCGGTGTGGGCGAAGTCAATGATGACGGTAAAGGGCTGACCGGCATCGACCCGCTCGAAACGGCCCGGCACTCGCTTGAGGTTCACCAGTCCGGAGGTAATCGTCGCGCCGGAAAAACCCAGCGCGTAGCCAACCGCCCCGGCAGTCACCAAGTTATAGAGATTCGAGCGGCCCACCAGAGCCGAGTTGACTTCGACGCTTCCTTCCGGCGTCTTCAGTGTGAAGGAAATCCCCTCAAGACTCAATTCTGTTTTCTCCGGTGAAACATCTGCCTTTTCGTCTTGTACACCGTAGGTTACGACGCGGCTTGCTGACTGCACCGCCAGCCGCTCCCCATAAGGGTCATCCACGTTGAGCACGGCCACGCCCGGCGGTTCTGCGCCCAACCCGGTGAAGAGTTTCTGCTTGGCGGCGAAGTAGTTCTCCATGGTCTTGTGGTAGTCGAGGTGGTCGCCGGCCAGGTTGGTAAACACGGCGGCGGCGTAGGGAACGCCATAGACGCGGTCATAGGCCAGCCCGTGCGAGGAAACCTCCATGACCGCCCAAGCGGCTCCGGCTTCGCGCCACTCGGCCAGGAAGCGTTGCAGGTCGAGCGATTCGGGCGTGGTATTGATAGCCGCGACTTCCCCGGTGGCCGTGCGGTGGGTGACCGTCCCGAAGAGTCCGGCTTTGACACCGGCGGCTTCGAGAATCGACTGGAGTAGATAACAGGTTGTGGTCTTGCCGTTGGTACCGGTGATGCCGATGACGCGCACATCCCGGGCGGGATGCCGGTAAAAGTTCGCGGAGGCTTGCGCCAAGGCGCGGCGGGCGGACTCGACCTGCACCCAAGTGGCGGAGCAATCCGCCGCGGGTGCGTGCTCACTCAACACCGCGCAGGCGCCCGCCTCGACTGCCTGTGGAACAAATTTGTTGCCATCGTGGGTCTCACCCGGCAGAGCGGCAAAGAGCCAGCCGGGCTGGACGCAACGCGAGTCATGGGCCAGTCCACCAATCTCCTGTCCCAGTTCACCTCTTACTTCGCTGGTTGTAATTCCCTCGAGCACTTTCTTCAACTCCATGACGAATGCCAAACCTTCCCGCACCTTTACATCGCCCGCGTGGGCGCCGGAGGCGCAGAGGGACGGAACTCGATATGCACCCTGCTGCCCCGGGGGACACGCTCGCCCGGCGCAGGCTTCTGCGCCACGGCCACGCCGGTCCCGGCCAGCACGGGGTTCAGCCCCAGGCGCGCGCTTTGAACAACCACTTCGCGCAGAGAGGCACCGGTGAAGTCCGGCACCTCGACCGATTCCGCGTTGCGGGTGACGATGCTGCGGACGTGGCGCGACGAGTCCGCCGTGGGGGAATTCCGGTTCCACGCCGGCTGCACAACTGCGGGGGGCACGCTTCCTGCACTGACGGACACCTGCCCGGCCAAAGCCTCCGGCCCCGAAATCGCGGTGATGCGCCCTGCGCTAAAATTCCCCTCCGACGTCCGGCTCAGCCGGTTCGGAACACGCGGAGTGGCGCCGGGCAGGTCGGCGGGAACATTCAAGTACGCCAAAACACCTTCGGCCACACGGCGGAACACCGGGGCAGCCACTTCGCCGCCGTCGTTGTGCTCCCCGCGGGGCGAATCAATCGTAACCACAACGGTGATGGCCGGATTCATGACGGGGGCGAATCCGACAAAGGAAGCGATGAAATCAGTTTGCGAATAGGATCCGGTCTCGTCAATTTTCTGGGCCGTGCCGGTTTTGCCGGCGGAGGAATATCCAGACAGTTGCGCCCGCGTTCCCGTTCCCTGCGTCACCACCCCGGCGAACATTCGGCGCATCTCCTCGGCCACTCCTTCCGATATGATGCGCCGAGTATCCACCTGCGAGGTCCCGGCGACGCCATTCTCGTCAAGAATCTCTTTCACCACATGGGGCGTTTTCCATTCTCCGCCGTTGGCCACGGTGGAGATGGCGGCGGCCAGTTGGATGGGGGTAACAGCCACCTCCTGCCCCATGGAGATGGCGCCGATGGAAATCCGCGACCATTCGCCGGGGCCGCGCAGGATGCCGCGGCTCTCGGCGGGCAGTTCGATGCCGGTCTTCTCGCCGAACCCCCAGCGGCGGATGTGCTCGTGCAGGCGGCGCTCACCCACCCGCAGACCGAGCTTGATGGTTCCAACATCGCTGGAGTTGTGAATGATTTCCCGTACCGAAAGCATGCCGAAGGGCTTCCAGTCACGGATGAGGTGCCCGGCCAGGACGATGCCGCCCATCTGGCAGTCAATGATTTCCAGGGGCGTGGTCAGGCCTTCTTCCAGCGCGGCGGACACCGTAACGACCTTGAAGGTCGAACCGGGCTCGTAAGGCAGGCTGACACTGCGGTTGACGTGGTAAAAAATCGGCACGGCGGTAGGGCTGTTGGGGTTAAAGGTGGGATAGTTGGCCATGGCCAGGACTTCGCCGGTCGCCGGATCTTCGACGATGATGCTGCCACTCGCCGCCCCCGTTTCCCGGATGGCCCTGCCCAGTTCACGCTCGGCGATGTACTGAATGTTCTCGTCAATAGTCAGGACAAGGCTCTGGCTGCCAGGCACACCTGAATCGCTGCGGCGGTAGGTCCGGCGGCGGCCGTCGGTGGTGACTACGACCCGTTCGGAGGCGCCGCGAAGTTTTTTGTCAAAGGCGTACTCCAGCCCGCCGAGTCCATCCTCGTCCAACCCGACAAAGCCGAGCACATGCGCGGCCAACTCCCGCTTGGGGTAGAAGCGCTTGTGTTCGCGCTCGAAGTGGATTCCCTTGAGCTTTAGGGCGCGAACCGCCTCAGCAGTGGCGGCATCAACTTTTCTTTTCAGCCAGACAAACGATCGCGAAGAGCGGAGGCGATGTTCGATTTCCGTCGTGTCCAATTCCAGGACAGGGGCCAGGGCGCGGGCGGTACGGGCAGGGTCTTCCACATTGGCGGGGACTACAAAGACTGAATCCACCCCGATGCTGACGGCGAGTTCGCGGCGGTTGCGGTCGTAGATAACGCCGCGCTTGGGAGTGACTTCGAGGGTGCGCTGGTGCTGGCGCTCGACCTTGCCCGCCAGTTCCAGATGCCGGACGATTTGGAGGTCCACCAGCCGGTAAGCAATCAGGGCCAGCCAGACAAAGGAGCCCAGAGCCAGCAAGATAACCCTGGTTCGCGCCGCTCGACTTGACCGCATTTTCTCCTCGGTTCCACTGTTTCCCAGAGAGCCATCGGAGGAGGAGGACCGCTTGCCGCCACCCTTCCATCGAATAGGTTGCGATGGTTGGGCAAAATTAACCCTCGAATAATCCTGCCAATGCCCAACACAACAAGCCCCATGCCGTACTGCCCAGGAGTATCTCCATCCAATGCCACCAGGCGTCGCCCGGGGCCGCGGGACTCCCGATCCGGGGCCGTGCTTTCTTCGAGGTCATGGGCCGCACCTGCCTTGTGCTCGAAGATTCGGAGGGGCGTTCCCTCCGGCCTGCCAGTCACCTTGGCAGGATTAGTCCGACAGAGAACCTTTAGCCCCCTGCTCCGGGGCAACTTTGGCCCGCGCCCAGACCGGGGCCGGGACTACGGGGCGTTCGCCCTGCACCGGGATCAGTTGTCCCGCATGCGGTGTTTCCAAACCCAGGCGGTTTCGCGCCCAGGCATCAATCCGCATCGGGTCGGTCAGCGTGGCGTGCTCGATCCGCAGGGTGCGGTTCCAGTCCTGCACCTGCTCGTGGCGGGTGCGCAGCTCTTCCAGTTGGTAGCCAACCCGGACGTACTCGAACTGCTGCCAGGAGCAGACCAGGACGACCGCCAGACAGACCACTGCGCCCAGAATCAACCCGGCCCATTCGCGCACATAACCGGGGTCGCGCTGGCGCACCAGCCGACGGTTGTCGATCCGCTTCTGCCAGGTAAACTGCACCGTGGTAGCCACAACTGTTCTCCCTAGTTCAGCAATAACTTTTCCGCCGCCCGAAGCTTGGCACTACGTGCGCGGGGGTTGTCGCGCACTTCTTGGGGTGTGGGGGGTACCACTTTTTTGGTAAGGAGGGTAAAAGTGCCCTCAGCTGCCGAGCGGCGGAAAACCTGTTTGACCAGGCGGTCTTCGAGCGAGTGGTAACTCAGCACCACTATGCGACCGCCGGTATGAAGTAGGATAGGGGCCCGGAGGAGAAACTGCTCGAGTTCCTCTTGCTCTCGATTCACCGCAATCCGCAGCGCCAGAAACGTTCTTGTTGCGGGGTGCAGTTTCTGCCTTCCCTTTGTCCGAGCCCCCATCACAGCCTCTGCCAGGTGGAGCGTGTCCCGGATGGGACGCGCCCGCACAATTGCCCTGGCAATCCTGCGGGAGTTCCGCTCTTCCCCGAGCCGGTAGATCAGGTTGGCGAGTTCTTCCTCACCACCGTGATTCACCAGAGCATCGGCGGTCAGCGGACGGGATGGGTCCATCCGCATGTCGAGCGGTCCTGCCGTTTGAAACGAAAAACCTCTTTCCGGAGCCTCCAACTGCATTGATGACACGCCCAAGTCGGCCAGAATGCCGTCGAACCCCGTCACGCCTGTCGTCTCGCGAATGGATTCCAGTTCGGCATAGCTGCTCTGCACGGCTTGGAACTTCTTGCCGTAATTTTGCAGCCGCTCCTGTGCTTTTGTCAGCGCCATCGGATCCTTATCGACTCCTATCAACTTTCCGGTGGTCAGCCGCGACAAAATAGCTTCCGCATGACCACCCAAACCCAGTGTGGCGTCGAGATAAACGCCCTCGGGACGAACCGCCAGAAACTCCAGCACCTCTTTGAGCATGACCGGAATGTGCCGGTAAGCTTCCATTCGCTCCCGTGACTCCTTCTGTCAGCTTTTCCATTATCAAACCCTAGACTCCCAGGTCGTCGAGCGCCGCCAAGTCGGCCTCGGTGAGTGGGTTCTTCCGCAGGTCGTCCACAAACCGCTCATGGTTCCAAACTTCCAGGTAATCGAGGTGCCCGAGGACATCGACCTCGCCCCGAAGTTCGGCCGACTCCCGCAGCACCGGAGGAATTAAAATCCTGCCCTGCTTGTCAAGCTTGACTTCCTTGCCGTAGTAGTTTGAGACCTTGAGAAACTTGCTCCGCACGAGGTTGCTCTTGGCGGCATCCTTCAGGCTCTTCTCGATGTCCTCCCACTCCTCGAAGGGATAGATCCGCGCGGATTGGCCGTTCAAACTAGTCACGAAATACCGGTCCCCGGTGCCGTCTTTCTTGAGATGGGAAAGGTAGGCAGACGGGATCTTCAAGCGTCCCTTCTCGTCCACCCGAGCTGAATAGTTCCCTCGAAGCATTCCCAACCTCGGCGCTTACCGCCTTTAGGCTTATCTTGATTGTTCGTATCCTTGCGAGGGGATGAGCCACCACCGCACCCTCATCAGGAACCACTGGCTCACACTTAAATTCCACTAGTTCCCACTAATTCCCACTTTGTACGCCTATTTAACTCCAATGTCAAGGAAAAACTTGAGGAATTACAGTGAATTTTTACGATTCAGACTTCAGAGGAATTTAAATCACAACCCCTTGTAGTAAAAAGCAGGAAACAGCTCAATAAACACTATATTTTGTGTTTGGAAGGGAAATAGGCAGGAATCCCGTCCCACCAGCACCCACTAACGGCGTCGGCGGGGGTGTTCGCCGGGCGCGTCAAAGGAGGGCATGGCGCCCCGAAGCTGAATCACGGCGCGCAGGATTTCCTGTTCCTCGGGCTGGAGGGGTTCAAAAAACTTGGGGCTTTCCAGTAAAGCGGCCCTCTCCTCCGGTGAAGCGCGGCGCAGAAGCTCAATCCTTTCATGCAGTAAAATCCGGCGATCTTCCGGAAGTTGCCGCCACGCCTCAAACACCTGACGGGCCTGCTGTCGCTGTTCGGGGGAGAGCTCGGAAAACCTGCGCATCCGGTGCTCCATCCGGCGGCGCTGCTCCGGAGGAAGGTTATCCATACGCCGCATGCGATCAAGCTGTTGAGCGCGCTCCTCCGGCGAAAGCTGGTTGAACCGTTCCAGGTGTTGCCGGAACTGCTGCTGAAACTGTGGCGGCGTGGACAGGAAATTCTGGTCGGATTCAAGAAAACGCGCCTGCTCTTCCGGTGACAGAGGCGCCAACCGCAGTAACAGTTTGCGGCCCGGCCCTTCCCCTCTGCCTCTGCCTCTACCTCCACCTCTGCTTCTCCTTCCGCTTTGCCCGCTTCTACGAGCCAAGCGGTCACGCAGCGACTGTTTTTCTTCCGAGGGAAGCGCATTAAACTCTTGCAGACGCTGGCGAATACTTTCCTGCGCCTGCGGGGGCAACTCCTGGAACCTTGGGTCGGAGGAAAAGAACTCCTGCTGCTCTTCGGGCGATAGCTCTATAAGGCGGCGCATGAGGCGACGCATCCGTCGTCGGCCTTCCCGCCGCGGACCCCGCTGACGATCCATGCCACGGCGCGCACGGTGGCGCGGAGAAGCCTGCTGCCCTTCCTTTTCTTCCTGTTCTACCTGCGGAGTACTCTGCGGGTCCCCATCCTGCCACGTTACAGCGGGCAGGCCTGTTGAGCCAGCGGTCAACATACCTGCCACCACTCCGATTGCGATTAGTGCTTGCCTGAAGCTCATAGCTGTTGCTCCTCGCCCTCGGACGGTTCAAACAGGACATCGAACTGCTTGAACAGTTCGTAATCTGCCATCAACTCCTGGCTCTCCATCAGGGTAAGTTCGTCCTCTTCCGCCAGAATCTCATTCCATCCCTCGCTCAAACGGTTTTCGAGCGCAACCTCCAGGTCGTTCCCCGTTGTTTCTGGCGGAGAAACCCGCCAGAAACTGATGGCGCCGGTCAGCAGTACCGCCATTACCAGCGCAGCGCCCAGCGCCGGCTGCAGGCTGAGCCAGGCCCATACCGTAACTTTTTCCGGCTCAGCGGCAATGCGCTGGCGCACGGCAGCGTCAAAAGAGGGCGAGGGCTCAACCGCTGCCCACTCATCCAACACACTCATTACAGAGCGCAACTCGGCCAGATGGCTTCGGCACTCAGCGCAGGCAGACAGGTGCGCCTCCACCTGGGTGCGCTCCGGCCCGGCCAGCCGCGACTCCAGATACGGAACAATGTCCTCTTCGCGTAGATGGTTATGAGTTTCGTTTGTCATCTTCCTGCCCCTTCCCTGTTCTGCTACTTCCCTGCCACTAACGGCAACAGCCGAACCCGGAGAGTCTCATAGGCTCGATACAGCAGCGACTTGAGCGCGCTCTGCGAGCACTCCAGAATGTCGGCAATCTCCGCATAGTCCAAACCCTGGTACTTGTGCAACAGCACCGCGGCGCGCTGGTTTTCCGGCAGCGCGTCCACGGCGCTGCGAATCTGCGCGTTGCGCTCGGCCGCTAACACCTGCTGCTCCGGTGTGGGGCCGGGGCCGGCCACCCGGGCCGCCCGCTGCCCGACGGATTCCTCGTCGGTGGAAGTCTCCTTCTCGCGCCGTCTCCTATCGTCCCGGAGGGCGTTGAGCCCCACGTTGGTCGCAATGCGAAACATCCAGGTAGTGAACTTGGCGGTGGGCTTGTAACTTTTGCGGGCGCGGTAGATGCGCAGGAATACCTCCTGCGCAAACTCTTCCGCCTGCCCGGTGTCATGCACCATCCGGTAGAGGAAGTGGATGACCGGGCGGCGGTACCTGGCCAGCAGTGTCTCAAGCGCATCCGGTTCGCCTGCCTTCAGGCGAAGCATTACCTCTTCGTCTGTCTCCGCCATTGAAGGCTCCACTCTGTTTAACCCATCCTGAACCAGGGAGTTGCGGTCCGAAGCAGTTGAATCTATCGTCACGATAAAACCTAACCAGAGCTTAACTCATTGAAAACACAGTTAATGCACGAGAAACTGCAACCCCACCATCAGGGCCGCCCCTACGAACACCCACACCGCCATCATAATACCGGGCTCACGGTTAACCTCCGGAATCAGGTCGCTGGCGGCCACATAGAGCGTCGCTCCGGCGGCAATCGCCAGCCCGTAGGCCACATAGCCCGGGATGAGCCACATGAAGCCCACCCCGGCCAGCGTGGCCACTCCAGTCAGAGCAGACGCCCCCAGAGCTTTACGTTTTCCCCCACCGGCGGCGAGCACCACCGAGGCCACCGTAAACCCGTCAGGAATTTTGTGCAGCAGCACCGCCAGGAAAATAACCGTACCCAGATAGGGCGACAGGATAAAACCGGAGGCAATCGCCGCCCCGTCAAAAAAGTTGTGGATCAGCATTCCGAACAGCGCCGCGTAACCCACACCGGGATGGATGTGCGCTTCCGGGTGGGTCTCCTCCCCGAAATGGAAGTGGCTGGTAATAGTGTGCTCGAAAAAGTGGACCAACAGATAACCCGCCAGCACCCACCCCAGCGCGAGTTCGCCGTCCAACTCGATGCTGGGGACCATCTCCAGGAACGCCACCGCCAGCATGAAGCCCGACCCGAGAGCAATGAAGTATTTGAGGATGTGCCGTTGCCAGTTGCGCTGTGCCACCAGCATCGCCCCGGCCAGGTTGGCCAGAGCAGCCACCAGGCCCAGCACCAGGCTCCAACCGAAAACATTCATTGGCCGCTTGCTCTCCTCTTATGCGCTGTGGCGGATATAGATAACATCGCCGTCCTGAATCACATACTGCTTGCTTTCCAGACGCACCAGACCTTTTTCGCGCGCCCCCGCCATGCCATTGTGCTCCACCAGTTCCGTGAACGCCACCACGTCAGCTTTAACAAACCGTTTGGCAATGTCAGAATGGATCGTCTCAGCAAACTCGATGGCTGTCGCGTTCCTGGGCGCAAACCACGAACGGCACTCATTCTCCCCGGCGGTAAATATCGTAATCAAACCCAGAAGGTTGCGCGCCGCCTGCACGATGCGCCCGCGGGCGGACCCCTGAAGGCCATAGCTGGCCAGAAACTCTTCCGCATCGGCCGTCTCGAGTTCCGCCAGTTCTGATTCAATCGTCCCGCAGACGACGGTCAACTCCACGCTGGTTTTCTCCGCCCAGGATTCCAACTGGTGTTTGGCTGCCAGCGTTTCCAGATTCCCCGCTTCCTCCTCCGGAGCGTTCAACACCAGCAGCAGCGGCTTGGCGCTCAGCAGCATGAAGCCCCGCAGCGCTTTCTCCTCCTCGGCCGTCCATTCCAACTCGCGCAGAGGCTGCTCGATAGCCAGCGCCGCCTCGGCCTTTTCCAACACCTTCTTTTCCATTTCCAGTTCTTGCGTTTTGGCTTTCTTGGCGTCCTTCTCGACCTTCACTTTCCGGCGGCTGACGGTATCGTGGTC
>CBDUYQ010000005.1:0-16124 GCA_965371475.1 uncultured bacterium | reverse complement strand
GGCTTCGAGCCTTTCCTGCTCACCAACGAAGACAACAGCGGCGTGCACGGCAACGATGAATTTCTCTCAGTGGAAAATGCCCGGCGCGGTGTGCGTCTGCTTTACGAAGTGGTCGAAAAAATCGTGCGGTAGGGGAGCCGCGTCTGAAGGGGAATGCAATGCAGCGGGAGTATCCGCAGAGGCCGTTCGTAGGCGTAGGGGCCATTGTGGTGCGCGAGGACCGTGTGCTGCTGGTCAAGCGCGCCCAGGAGCCTCTGAAGGGCCAGTGGTCGCTGCCCGGCGGCTTGGTGGAACTCGGCGAAACCCTTCACGAGGCCATCGCCCGCGAAGTCCGGGAAGAGACCGGCCTGACCGTAACAGTGGAAGCGTTGGTGGAAGGTGTTGACCGCATCTACCGGGACGAGCAGGGCAGCGTGCAGTACCACTACTGTTTGTTCGACTACCTCTGCGCGGCTCACTCCGGTGAAGCCAAGGCGGCTTCCGATATTTCAGCGGTAGCCTGGACGAGTCTGGAAGAGTTGCCCGCCTACGGCATCGCAGAAAACACCGCGCAGGTTATCCGAAAGGGAATGGCGCTGGCCCAGAACCACCGGCGGCCCACCTAGTTGGGCGGGAGCGAGAGGTCGTACCAGCCGAACTTTCCGGTAAGGGGGACGAAGCGGCAGCCGGAAAGGTTCCTCTGCTCCAGCCGCCCTTCTTCTTCGCGGAGCAGGAGCAGGTCCTGCAACTCCAGCCCGCCCACGGGGATGACCAGCCGCCCCTCCTCCGAAAGCTGCTCCTTGAGGGTGGCGGGAATGGAAGGCGACGCCGCGCTCACCACAATCGCGTCATAGGGAGCGGCGGCGGGGTGGCCCTGGCTGCCATCGCCTGTCAGTGTGGTGATGTTGTTGTACCCGAGCCGCTCGAAGGTGTTGCGGGCGCGCTCGGCCAGACTCTCATACCACTCGATGGTGTACACATGGTGTACCAGCCGGGAGAGGATAGCCGCCTGGTAGCCCGAGCCGGTGCCGATGTCGAGCACAGTTTCATCACCCGTCAACTCCAGCGCCTGCGTGGTCAGGGCGACGATGTAAGGCTGGGAAATAGTCTGCCCCTCGCCGATCTCCAGCGGAAAGTCACCGTAGGCTTTGTCTGCATGTTTCGGCAGGACGAACTCGTGCCGCGGGACCTCCCGGAAGATATCGAGCAGGAGCGGGTCGAGGATGCCGCGCTGGCTCAACTGGACGGCGACCATGGCGGCACGGCGGGCCGAGAGTTCGGATTGGGTGGGGACTTTCACTTTGGATATTATACCGCTGCCTCCCGATTCAGTCGCACGGCCCCCCCGGGAGATTACGCTACATTATTCCATCTTATCGAAGTAGCCCAGGAAGGTCTCCGATTCGGTCAGGGCCTCGAACTGCTTGTCCAGCGCAGAGTACTCCTCTGAGCATTTCTGCTTAAAGGCTTCGTAGGCGGCCAGGGTCTCCCAGATATCAATTGTCAGGTATCGGGTGTTGTTGGCCTGGTCGCGCAGGAGAATGGTTTTTCGATAAGCGGCGTCACGTTGAAAGAATTCCGTCCAAGCGCCGGTTCCGGAGTAGATCCGCTCGAACTCCTCTTGCTTGTCCGGCTGGCAATGGAACTCCCAATAGATATGCAGCAAGGCAGGCCTCCTGTCGGTTGCAGGGTCTTGGATGCGATGCTCGTCTATCATAGCCGTTATAATAGATTTTGAGGCATGGAAGAAGAGAGACCACAGGCGAAATACTCCCGGCAAGTCCTCTTCCGCGAAATCGGCGAGGCCGGGCAGGAAAAACTGAACCGCGCCCGCGTTGCGCTTGTGGGTTGCGGGGCATTGGGCTCGGCGCACGCCAACGCTCTTGTCAGGGCCGGGGTGGGCTTCCTGCGGATAATCGACCGCGACTTTGTCGAGGAGTCGAACCTCCAGCGCCAGATGCTCTTTGACGAGGCGGACGCGCGCGAGGCCCTGCCCAAAGCGGTGGCGGCGGAGCGGAAGCTCAAGGGTATCAACTCCACGGTAGAGGTTGCGGGAGTGGTGGCCGACCTTACACCGGAGAACGCCGAAGACCTGTTGGGCGACTGCGATTTAATTCTCGACGGCACCGACAACTTCGAGACCCGCTGGCTGATAAACGACGTTGCCGTCAAGCGCGACCTACCATGGATTTATGGCGGCGTGGTTGCCGGTCATGGCATGATGATGCCCATCGTGCCCGGCGTCACTGCCTGCTTCACCTGCTTCCTCGAAGACGGCACGGTGCAGGCGGCCATGGAAACCTGCGACACCGTCGGCGTCATCAGCCCGGCGGTCAACTGGATTTCTGCTTTGCAGGTGAATGATGCCTTGAAAATCCTGACGGGCAAGTGGACGCGGGAGTCGGCCCGGTTGCACCAGGGCAATATCTGGCGCGGCGAGTTTTCGAGTTTGCCGGTGTCGCATCCCCGGCAGGGATGCCGTGCCTGTGGAAAGCGCGAGTTCACCTACTTGGAAGGGGAGGCGCAGCCGCAGGTAACCCTGTGCGGGCGCTGCTCCGTGCAGATTCATGAGCGCTCCCGCAAGCTTGACCTGGGGGAACTCCAAAAACGGCTGGAAGCGCATGGCGAAGTCCGCGCCAACCCTTTCCTGCTCAAGCTCCGCATCCCGCCGCACGAACTGACCGTCTTCGCCGACGGCCGCGCCGTCATCAGCGGCACCACCGACCCCAAGGTTGCCCGCTCCCTCTACGCGCGCTACATCGGCTCCTGACGGGGGGAGGGTAATCTTTACTGCGCTCTTGTCGCTATGATAACCTCGCAATTGGCAGATAGTTTGAAAGAAGGGTAAGTCATGTCCGGTCATTCCAAGTGGTCCAGCATCAAGCACAAGAAGGCGGCCACCGACGCCAAGCGCGGCAAGCAGTTTTCCCGCCTGAGCCGGGAGGTGATGGTAGCCGCCAAAACGGGCGGGGGCGACCCCGGCCAGAATCCCCGCCTGCGCAAGGCCATTGAGGACTGCAAGGCCGTCAACATGCCCGGTGACAACGTAACCCGCGCCATCAAGAAGGGCACCGGCGAGATTGAGGGCGTCATCATCGAGGAAATTACCTTTGAGGGGTATGGGCCCGGCGGCGTCGCCATCCTGGTGGAAACCACCACCGACAACCGCAACCGCACGGTGGGCGAACTCCGGCACATGTTTTCCAAACACGGCGGCAACCTGGGCGAGGCGGGCTGCGTAGCCTGGATGTTCAACAAGACCGGTTATCTGGTTGTGCCCAAGGGGGCCGCCGGGGAAGAAGAGGCGCTCCTCGAAATTGTGTTGGAAGCCGGGGCCGAAGACCTGCGCGAGGACGGCAGCAACTGGGAAATCTTGTGCCCCCCCGAGAACGTCAGTGCGGTCGAGGATGCCCTGGTGGGGCAGGGAATCACCCCGGCCGTGGCGGAGGTTTCCATGCTGCCGCAGAACACGGTTCGTTTGGAGGGCGCACAGGTCCGCCAGTGTCTTAAGCTCATGGACGCCATCGAGGACCACGATGACGTGCAGAGCATGCATGCCAACTTCGACATCGACGAAAGCGAAATCGAAAACGCCATGGCCGCCAGCTCCAGCGGCGGCGGGTAACGGTCTGGCCGGTGACGAAAAAGGCGATGCGGGTCCTTGGCGTGGATTGCGGCAGCCGCTCCACCGGGTTCGCGGTGCTGGAGAGTGACGGACGCCGCTACAAGGTGCTGGATTTCGGGGCCATCCAGCCCAAGCGGGTAAAATCCTTCGCGGACCGTTTGCATTTCATCCACCAGGCATTGGAGAAGCTGGTCGAGGAGTACCAGCCCACCGAGGTTGCCGTCGAGCAGGTCTTTCAGGCTTTCAACGTCAAGAGCGCGCAGCACCTGGGTCAGGTGCGTGGTGTAGTGTTGCTGGCGGCGGCCAAGGCCGGGCTGCCGGTGGCGGAGTATTCCGCCACCCTGGTCAAAACCAGCGTGGTGGGTTATGGCCGGGCACAGAAGCAGCAGGTACAACTTATGGTGCAGCGCATCTTAAAGCTGAAAGAAAAACCGGAACCCCATGATGCCGCCGACGCGCTGGCCGTGGCGCTCTGCCATATCCACCATCAAACCTTCAAGCCGGTGAAGTCATCGAAGTAAGGAGGATAGCCATCTTCATGCACAACGGAAAGATAACTTTCGGGCATGGCACGGCTTTGCTGGTCTTTCTGTTGGTTCTCAGCGGTGCGGGGCTTTTCGCCGCTGGGCAGGAGAATGATACAGGCCGCCTGATTTTTCTCAAGACTTTTCCCGGCAGCACCCCCGAGTACACCCGCATCGAAGTGTCGAAAAACGGCAGGGCCATATTTCAGGGTGGAAAAATTGCCGAGCCGGAAGAACCCGAGACCTTTATCCTTTCCCCGGTGACTACCAAAGAGATTTTTCGGCTGGCGGCGGAGCTGGGTTACTTCCGTAATCTTACGCTGGAGTTTCCCAAAAAAATCGCCAGCATGGGTGAAAAGACTTTTGTGTATGAAAAAGGCGCCCGGCGCGGCGAGGTCAAATACAATTACACCCGAAACGAAAGCGCGCAGCAGTTGCAAACCCTGTTCGAGAACATTGCGCTCGGACGAACCCTGATGGGTGAACTTGCTTTCCGTGCCCGGTTTGACCGGCTGGGGGTGGCGGAATCTTTGCGCAAGTTCGATCGGGCGCTGACCGATGGGCAGTTGGTGGATTTGCCGGAATTCTTGCCGGTGCTGGCGCGCATTGAAAAGGACCGCCGCCTGATGAAGCTTGCCCGCAACCATGCCGGGCGGTTAATGGCCCGGCTGGAAAATACTTCTGCCCGCTTGCAGCTCGAGCATGGAGACACGGTGGCTAACCGGTACACCAGCCTGGTGGTGCGGGAAGAGGGAGAGGGTTCCTTGGAACAGCGGCGGTTCCAGGATAAGTCTCAGCCCCGGCCCATGGCTATCCCGGAGAGGCTCAAGGCGCGCCTCTGGGAGCTGGCCGCACAGTTGGCGCTGGAAAAGGTGGGGGCGGTCGCCGCTGCACCGGGAATGTTCACCGGGTACAGGCTGACCTACGAGAACGGCGCCACCAAAAAACAGACGTCTTTTTCCTCTCCCCCTTCAGCTATGCTGGCGGAGATTGTGCATATTTTGAACACCGTCGTGGAGCAGGAGCGGTTGCTGGCCAAACTCCTGACCACGAAGGAAAAGGACCGTTTCATGTTGCAGGTGGTGCTGCAGGAGGTGGACACCGCCCTCAAACAGAGCGCCATCGCCGACCCCGGAGTGTTTGAACCCGTCATGGAAGAGATCGCCGGAGATGAGAAACGCCATAAAATCGAGCGCGACCTCGCCCGGGAAATGCTGGAGAGAATCCGGTCGGCCGGGCCCGCCGGCAGGCTCGACATCGGATCTACTGAACAATAATTCCCGCGTAACCCACCACCGACTGCGTATCTCCGGTAACCTCTCCACTGTTGGCGTAGCGGACGAGTTCCGCCGATTCCGCCCCCAGCATTCGGGTAGCTGTGAGCATGGCAATGGCAGGGCCGTAGCCGCACATGGAGATGTTGTGTTCATGGACGGTTTCAAAGAGCCCTTTCGGGTCGAGATCGAGCACGCGGTCGATGGCCAGCTTGTCTTTTTTTCGGCTTACCTTGTCGGACTCAAAGTGGTTCATGTCCGAGGAGGCGATAATCAAAGGCTTCGGCGACAGGTCCATCAGGACGCGGGCCAGGTTGTTGCCCAGGGTTTCCAGCGTGTTGAAGCGGCCGGTGCCGAGGGCAATCGGGACAATTCGTATTTCCGGTTGCAGTTTGCGAAGGAACGGAAGCTGCACTTCCAGCGAATGTTCCCGCCGGTGCGCTTCCGGGTCTTCTTCCAGTTCCGGGAAGCTTTCCATGAGTGCGGTGGCCAGCGGGGTGTCAACCGGCACCGGTCCCAGCGGGGTTTCCCACGCGCCTTCCGAGAGTATGGCCAGCGGACGGCCGTGCCCGGTGTGGTTGGGGCAGAGGATGATGACCGATTCCGTCAACGCCAGGCGGCTGTAAACCGCTCCGGCCACGTGTCCGGAGTAGAGGATGCCGGCGTGCGGGACCACGCAACCGAGGGCGTCCTGGCGGTTCGCGGGCGGCTCGAGGTACCGGTCAATTTCCTCTGTGAGGGCGTTGGGGTTGGCCGGGTAGAATGCCCCCGCTACGGCCATGGGGCGAAGCATGACTCTTTACTCCTCCAAAACAACTTACGGCGGTAATCCCCGGATACGATGAATGACAGTACAGTTTCAAAGGTTAGTGACGACTGCCGGTTCGAACTGTTGTTGCCAAGGTCAGTCGGAGAGGTCGTCGATGTTGATCTTGAGAGCTTTCAGAAATTTTACATCCTGTGGTGTGATGGTGAAGCTCTTGCCGTCTTCCGCCTCCGACGGAACGGCTTTTTTATCGCTGCTGACCCGGATCTTCAAGGATTTCAGGAAGCGTTGTTCGGAGAGGTCGCCGTCCGTGTCGGTGCCGGCCAGGGCATCCTGCTCGTTCAGCGCCACAATGGCGTCGAGCATCAAAAAGACGTCGTAGCCGCTGGCTTTGATCTTCGAGATGATATCCGCGATGTGGTCGGAGTCGGAAACAGCCTCATTGATGGCCCGCCCCAGTTCCCGGAGCAGTTGTTTGGTTCGAGTATCGAGTTGCAAGTGCCGTTACCCCTGGTGCGGACTGCCTCTTTTCGCGTCCGAGGCCATTCTAGGCGCCGGGCAAAACCCCTGTCAAGGCAAAAGCCCCGGCAGGCTTGCGGCTTGGTAGGTTGCTCCGCTACGATGATTTTGTGTGGAAACGCGGTACTGCATGGGCGACAAAACTGTAACTCGAAATAAAGAACGGCAGGAACGGTTCGTTACCAGTTCCAACCTTGAGATCAAGCCGTGTTATACGGCGGAAGATGTCCGTGAAGTGGATCCCGGTGAGGATGCCGGTCAGCCGGGCGAGTATCCCTTTACCCGTGGCGTGTACCCCAGCATGTACCGCGGCCGTCACTGGACCATGCGGCAGTACGCCGGCTACGCCAGCGCCGAGGAGTCCAACCGCCGCTTCCACTACCTGCTCGAACAGGGCCAGACCGGTCTTTCCGTCGCCTTTGACCTGCCCACCCAGATTGGCTACGACTCCGATGCCCCGGAAGCCCTCGGCGAAGTCGGTAAAGTCGGCGTGGCGATTGATTCCCTCGAAGATATGGAGACGCTCTTCCGGGATATCCCGCTCGATAAAGTTTCCACTTCGATGACCATCAACTCCACCGCCGCCATCCTTCTGGCCCTCTACGTTGCCGTGGCCAAACGGCAGGGGGTTGATGGTAAAGTCCTGGCGGGGACCGTCCAGAACGACATCCTGAAGGAATACGTCGCCCGGGGGACTTACATCTTTCCGCCGCGGCCTGCGCTCCGGCTGGTCACAGACATCATCGCCTATTGCAAGGATGAACTGCCCGGTTGGAACACGATTTCCATCAGCGGCTACCACATCCGCGAAGCCGGCTCCACCGCCGTGCAGGAGGTGGCCTTTACTCTGGCCAACGGCTTGACCTATGTGCAAGCCGCGCTCGACCGCGGTCTTACGATAGACGATTTCGCCCCACGCCTCTCGTTCTTCTTCAATGCCCACAGCAATTTCTTCGAAGAGGCTGCCAAGTTTCGCGCCGCCCGGCGGCTCTGGGCGCGGCTGGTCAAGGAACGTTTCAAGCCGGAGAACCCCCGCTCGCTCATGCTGCGCTTCCACGCGCAGACCGCCGGTTCCACCCTCACCGCGCAACAGCCGGACGTAAACATCGTGCGGACCTCTTTGGAGGCGCTCGCCGCCGTGCTGGGCGGTTGCCAGTCGTTGCACTGCAATGCCAAGGACGAGGCGCTGGCCCTGCCCACCGAGGAGGCTGCGCTGCTGGCCTTGCGCACCCAGCAGATCATCGCCCAAGAGAGCGGAGTGACAAACACGGTTGACCCCTTGGCGGGTTCCTATTTCGTGGAGAGCCTCACCGATGAAATGGAAGAGGCCGCCCGGGATTACCTTGGGCGCATCGAGGCGATGGGCGGCATGCTGGCGGCCATCGAAAAAGGTTTTGTGCAGCGGGAGATCCAGCAGGCAGCCTATGAGTATCAAAAGCAGGTGGAGTCCGGCGAGCAGGTGGTCGTGGGGGTCAACCGGTTCGTTGCCCCGGAGGAAAATTCTTTGCCCGTAATGCGAATCGACCCGGCGCTGGAGAAAGCCCAGGTGGAGCGGTTGCAGAAACTTCGGCGGAAACGAAACGCCGGGCAGGTCCAAGCTGCCCTGAAGCGTGTCGAAGAGGCTGCCGGGACAAACGAGAACCTCCTGCCGGTGATGGTGGAAGCCGTCGAAGCCTATGCCACGGTGGGGGAAATCTCCAACGCCTTGCGGAAGGTCTTCGGCGAGTACCAGGCTACCGCTATCGCCTAGCCACATCTAATTTCTTTTCTGTCGCTGCATTTTTCTCTGCGTTCTCCGTGTCTCAGCGGTTCATCTTTTGTGTTGACCGCAGAGGCCGCCGGGAGAGCAGAGAAAGCTAAGGACGGCAGAGCAGATCAGATCTATTCTTTGGCCAAGCTGCCATCCAGTCCCAACTGGTCCGCAATCCCGCGCATAGCTTCAATGCAGAAGGTAATGTGGTCTTCCAACGGGACACCCAAGGCTTCGGCGCCGTTGCGGACGTCATCCCGGTTGACGCCGCGGGCAAAGGCCTTGTCCTTCATCCGCTTCTTAACCGACTTCACCTGCAACTCGGCGATGTTTTTGGTGGGCCGCACCAGCGTGCAGGCGGTCAGAAAGCCGGCCAGTTCATCGCAGGCGAAGAGAGTTTTTTGCAGCGGGGTTTCGCGCGGGACGTTCATGTAGTCGGCATGCGAGAGGATGGCCGTGACGATCTCCTCCGGGTAGTCGAGAGAGCGCAGGACCTTGGAGCCTTCGGTCGGGTGGTCAGGCGCGTCGGGGTAGCGTTCGTAGTCGAAGTCGTGCAGCAGGGCGGTGATGCCCCAGAGTTCTTCGTCGGCGCCTTCTTGGCGCGCGTAGGCCCGCACACAGGCTTCCACCGCCAGCGCATGCTTGCGCAGGTTCTCGCTTTTGGTCCACTCACATAGCAGGGCCCAAGCGTTGTCGCGGGTCGGCATCGGCATAAGGCTTCTAGTCATAGCCGATGCAGGCGTACCTTGGCAAGGACAAATTGGCCGGGGAGGTTACACCGGGGGTGTCTCCCGCTTGGCTGATTCTTGCGAGGCCAGTGAGCGGATGAAGTTGATCATATTCCACTTCTGTTTGGGCCGCAGCCGCTCGCCCTGTTCGGGCATCTCTCCGTGGCCGTGGGTGATGATGTAGTAGAGTTCGCCGTCGGTGCGCTTTGGGCGTTTTTCGGAATGGGTGAAGTCCGGCATCTGGAAGGCGAGCTCGACGGCGAGGTCACCCTTGCCATCGCCTTTGGCCCCGTGGCACATGGCGCACTGGCTGGAGAAGAGATTGCGCCCCAGTCCTACGGAGGTTCGGCTGGCCTTGGCAGGGTTCTTCCGGTTCTTCTCCGCTTCGGGGATTACCAGGGGAGGGGGTGGGGCTGGTTTTTCGGCTGCGGGAGTTTCCTGGGCTTCCTGGTGATGGGGTGCGGTGTCTTCCTGGGCTATCACAGAAACCGGGAACACCAATGCCAGTGCCAGCAGCAATACGGGGATTACAAGGATGCGGAAGGAGCGCATAGCAACCTCCTGCCCCTGCGCCTTGCGGACCTCAACTCCACAATAGCACCCGTTTCCCCGCTGGGCAAGGCTTGCTCTCCTCTGCCTACCCGTTTGCCGGGTGTTGACCCGGTGGAAAGTCTGCCGCTAGAGTAGGTACTAACGGTGCAAGCGAGTCCGGTTGCCGGCCACCTCCGGCTGTTGGCAATATTTTCAGAGTAGAGAGGACAATCATGGCGCGAGAAGAAGATGCTTTGTATCAGCAAGGGAAGGTTGTGGGCCGGGTGGTGGATCCCGAGATCGACGAGGCCAACCGGAAAATCCGCTTCAAGGAGATCAACGGCAGCGACACCCTTTTGATCCCCGACGAGTGCGAGTACCAGAAGTACCGCATCGTGATTGACAAGGTCGCCTCCGCCACCAAGGAAGGCGCCGAAGCTTTGCAAAAGGGACGCATCCTGCGGGAGATTGAGGCCGACATCACCAGCTTCGGTGAGCAGTAATTCTGGCTGAGTTTCCCGTCAGCAGCGCATTTTCCGCGTACTGTTGTGTTCTATAGTAAGCGCTGGATGACCCAGAACCCCAGCGCCAGCAGCACGAAGAAAATCACCGTCAGCAGGTTGAAGTTCTGGTCGATGAATTTTCTGGCCGGTTCCCCCGCCCAGCGCAGCATGGCCGCCACGGCAAAGAACCGCAGTCCCCGTCCCAGTAGGCTGGCCGCCAGTAAAGTCGGGAGCCCGACGGCAAAGACGCCGCTGGCAATTGTGAATACTTTGAAGGGAATGGGGGTAAAGGCGGCGGCGAAGATGGTAAGGAAAGCATTTTCCTGGTATTTCGCCTGTATGTACTGGAAGGTGTCTGGCGTAAAGCCCGGCATGTACTCAAAGAAAAACGAGGCAAGAGTCTGCCAAAGCCAGAACCCCAAAGCATAGCCGGCAATAGCGCCCAACACGGAAAAGACGGTGGCGACAGTGGCGAAGCGAAAGCTTTTTTTGGGGTGTCCCAGGCAGAGGGCCATCAGCAGTGAATCGGTAGGGATGGGGAATATGACCGATTCGGTAAACGCCAATATACCCAGCGCCGACAGCCCCCAGCGAGAGTTGCCCCAGGAAAGGGTCCAATCATAGAGTCGCCGCAACCACCGGAATACATGCCATTTGTCCTCCCGGGGAGGAGCTGCGGCGGGCGCGGTGGTGGAGTTCTCGCTCATAGTGCCGATAAGGTTATAGTATCTTGGGAAAGCGCATTCTATAGCTTAGCACGCCTCCGGCGTTCATCCTGTAATGCAGTGCGGTGCAGAACAGGGGAATTTTTCTTTTGACGGGAGAAGGAAAACGGAACATAATACCCTTCCCGCTTCTGGGGGGATGATGCAAGTCAAGAAAGAAGTCAAAAAAGAAGTCCGGTCTCAGCAGCGCATCAAGCTGCAGAAGCTGATGTTTGCCGAGTACGATGGTCAGCGGGTCAGCGTGCATGACCTCAGCCTCGACGGGGCGTTTGTGGCAGCCCGGCCGCAGCCTCCTGTGGGGGACAACATCCACCTGAAAATCTGGCTGGGGACACGGGAATCCATCGAGGCAGATGCGGTGGTGCGCCGTGTCACCGAAGGGCGTGGGATAGGCGTCGAGTTCCTCGAGATGGACGAAGAGGCCAGTGGGCGCCTGAAGCGTTTCCTCAAAACATCCCGCCACGGCCCCGGCCCCGGCCCCGCCTAAGAACAGTCACCGCTTTATTCTTCCTCCGGCAAGGTTTCAGTAGCCCAAGGCGGCGCCGTCACCCGAGCGCGGGTCCGCCGCTCCCAGTAGCAGACCGGTCTCCGGGTCGATTTGGATTACCATGGCGTGCCCTTGGCTGCGGGAAGGCCTTGTATCAAGGGTGTAGCCCATAGCCTCCAGAATTGTGACGGTATCCGGCGAGAAGCCGAACCGTTCCATCCGAAGCCGGTCCGGTAACCACTGGTGGTGAATGCGCGGCGCCGCCACCGCTTCGGTCACATCCATATTGAAATCCACCACGTTGAGAATAATCTGCAAAACGGTATTGATGATGGTTCGTCCACCGGGCGAGCCCAACAGCAGGTAAGGTTTGCCGTCTTTGGCCACGATAGTCGGAGTCATGGAAGAGAGCATGCGCTTGCCGGGGCGGACCAGGTTGGGCGGTGTACCTACCTTGCCGGTTTCGTCGGTGAGACCCGGCACGGGATTGAAGTCGCCCATCTCGTTGTTGAGCAGGATGCCGGTTCCTTCGGCGACTATTCTCGAACCGAAGGTGTATTCCAATGTGTAGGTGACCACGACAGCGTTGTCTTCAGCATCGATAACCGAGTAGTGCGTGGTCTGGTCCGATTCGTAAGCTTCGTTGAAGGTGGCGGGGTCGCTTACCGAAGCTTTTGCCGGGTCGATGCTGCCGCGCAGGGTTTGGGCATACTCCTTGGAGGTCAGGCGTTCGACCGGAATCTGGGGATTGAAGTCAGGGTCGCCCAGATGTTGCGCTCGGTCGGCAAAGCCGCGCCGCATGGTTTCCGCCAGCAGGTGCAGGTACCGCGCCGATCCGAACCCGGCCTCTTTGAGGTCGAAGCCTTCGAGGATGTTGAGCATCTCCACCACGGCGATGCCGCCGGAACTGGGCGGCGGCATACCGTAGATGTCATAACCCCGGTACGTCCCGTGGATGGGCTTGCGCTCGACAGCTTCGTAACCGGCCAGGTCCTCTTCCGTAATCAACCCGCCGTTGCGTTTCATATCGGCGGCCAGCAGCCGCGCTGTTTCTCCCCGGTAGAAGCCATCCCGCCCCTCCGCTAGAATCCGCTGGAGCGTCCGGGCCAGGCCGGGCTGCCGCCAAATTTCGCCGGGCTGGTAGGGTTCGCCGTCTTCTTTCAGAAATTTCTTTGCACTCGCCGGATATTTCCGGAAGGCGTCGGCGTATTGGGTGAGTCGGCGGGAGAGGTAAGGCGTAACGGCAAAACCCTCTTCTGCGAACCGGATGGCGGGTGCAAGGAGGTCTTTTATCGGCAGCTTGCCGAACTTCTCATGCGCCAGGAAGAAGCCCGCTACCGTACCCGGTACACCCACGGCCAGGTAGCTTTCATGGTGCAGGGATTTGGAGTACTCGCCGTTTTCGTTCAGGAACATACCTGCGTGGGCCGCCGCCGGGGCAACCTCGCGGAAGTCGAAAGTTGTTACCTCGCCGTCAGCGGTGCGGACAACCATGAACCCGCCGCCACCCAGGTTGCCCGCTTCGGGCAGGACAACGGCCAGAGCAAAACCCACGGCGATGGCGGCGTCCACGGCGTTGCCGCCCATTCGCAGAACCTCCACGCCCACCTGTGAGGCGATGGTGTGCGAGGTAACCACCATGCCGTTCCGCGCTGTAACGGGCGTTCTGGACCCCCCGGCGGCCAGCGGCAGGGTGGCCAGCAGAAAAATTACCGAGACGGCCAGAATCCGGGTGAGCGGTGTTCCGGCAGAACGTGGATAACTCTTTCGGCAGCGTTTCATCATCACTCCTTTAAGTCCCGCCCACGATACCCGGTGACGGGCAGGGGAAGCAAGGCGCGGTTCCCGTTTGTTATCCGCTCCGGCAAATCCCCTGTGCTAAGATTGGTGTTCCTTGGGCGCAAAGGCCCTTTCGGCGGCCAGTTCTTTGATGCCGGAACAGGGGTATTCAGGACTTTTGCCATGCAAGAAGAGTCGGTTGTAATCATCGGCGGGACCGGTAACCAGGGCTTCGGCCTGGCGCTGCGCTGGGCCACGGCTGGCCGCAGGGTCATCATCGGATCGCGGGTGCTGGACCGCGCCGAAGGCGCTGCCAAGCGCGTACAGGGTTTGGTGGGCGGCAACTGCCGGGTCGAAGGCAAAGAAAACCCTGAGGCTGTCACGCAGGCGGACCTGGTTGTCCTCACCGTTCCCTTCGAGGCGCAGGTGGCCACGCTGAAAAGTATCAAAGAGCATTTCCGTCCCGGACAGGTACTCGTCGATGTAACCGTTCCGCTGGAAACCGCCGTGGGCGGGAAGCCCGGCCGCATGTTGGGAGTCTGGAGCGGGTCGGCGGCGGAGCAGGCCGCGCAGTATGCGCCGGAAGGGGTCGAGGTGGCGGCGGCGTTCCATAACATCTCCGCCAGCGCGCTGGAAAAACTCCACCGGGAGGTCGAGTGTGACGTTCTGGTCTGCGCCGAGAAGCGCGATACCCGCCTGCTTCTTCGCCCCTGGGTCGAACTCATCCCCGGTTGCCGGTATGTGGACGGCGGCAAGCTGGAAAACGCCCGCACCATCGAAGCCATGACCGCGCTGCTCATCGGCATCAACGTCCGCCACAAAGTCCCCGCGGCGGGCATCCGCATCACCGGGCTTCTCTCGGAAAAGGAGTAGGCACATGCCTGCGGGGCGGGGCTGCCGTTTGGAAATCATCGGCCTGCGCTCTCTCCCCGAAGTCCGGTCCGGCGATGATCTGGCGCAACTGGTTTCTGCGGCTCTCCGGCGTGAAAAGCTGGAATTGCAGCGCAGCGACATCCTCGTGCTGGCCCAGAAGATAGTTTCCAAAGCGGAAGACCGGCGGGTGCGCCTGCGTGACGTCAAACCTTCCCCTTTTGCCCGCAACTGGGCGCGGCAGGCCGGGTCGGACGCCCGGCTGGTGGAAGTCGTCTTGCAGGAGTCGAACCGCATCGTACGGATGAGCGAACGGGCGCTGATTACCGAAACCCGTCACGGTTTTGTCTGTGCCAATGCCGGCGTGGACCAGTCCAACGTACCGGGGCGCGGCTGGGTTACCCTGCTTCCGCTCGATCCGGACAAGTCGGCGCAGAAGTTTGTAAAGGGAATCAAGAAACGTTCGGGGGTTGCCGTGGCCGCCGTCATCAGCGATACCTTTGGCCGTCCCTGGCGCGAGGGCTTGGTCAACGTAGCCATCGGCGCCGCCGGATTGCGAGTGCTGCGCGACCTGCGCGGGCAGACCGACGCCCACGGAAAAGAACTCAAGGCGACGGTGCTGGCCGTGGCCGATGAGCTGGCCGCCGCCGCCGGGTTGGTGATGGGCAAGAAGGAGCGGGTTCCGGTGGCAATCGTGCGCGGTTTCGATTATCGTGCGGGGAAGGACTCTGCGCGGCGGCTGGTTCGGCCCCAGGCGCGCGACCTGTTTCGTTAGGGGTTGATTATGGCGGCATCCACCATCGATTATGAGCGTGTGCTGACCGAAGCGAGAGCGGGAAGGAGACTTTCGCGGGAAGAGGCGCTCGGTCTTATTGAGACGGATGACGTTGCCTCCCTCCTGCAGGCTGCTTCCGGACTGCGAGACAGACACAAGGGCGGCACGGTAAGTTTTTCCCGCAAGGTTTTCATCCCGCTGACCACTCTGTGCCGGGACTACTGCGGCTACTGCACCTTCCGCAAAGACCCCGGCGACGAAGGCGCGCACTTTATGACCCCTGAAGAGGTCCTTCAGGTGGCGGAGCAGGGCAGACGTGCCGGGTGCAAAGAGGCGCTTTTCAGCCTGGGCGACCAGCCGGAGCGAGCCTTTCCCGAAGCGCGCGAATTTTTACAACAGCAGGGCTTTGAAACCACCCTCGACTACCTGGCGGCGATGTGCAAGCTGGTGCTGGAAGAGACTGGCTTGTTACCGCACGCCAACCCGGGCTTGATGAGCCGCGGCAACCTGCTTGCTTTGAAAGAGTCGAACGCAAGCTTGGGACTGATGCTGGAATCGATAAGTCCGCGGCTGCGGCAAAAGCATGAGGCCCACTGGCGCGCCCCGGACAAGGTTCCCGCCCTGCGCCTTAAGACAATCGAAGAGGCCGGGCGGCTCAGGATTCCTTTTACTACGGGTATCCTCATCGGCATCGGCGAGACGCGCGCAGAGCGCGTGGACTCGCTGCTGGCCATCCGCGGCCTGCACGAAAGGTACGGGCATATTCAGGAGGTCATCGTGCAGAACTTCCGTGCCAAAGATGCCACACGGATGGTGGCATTCCCGGAACCTGCGATGGAAGAGATGCTCCGGACCGTGGCGGTGGCGCGCTTGATTCTTGGTGGAGAGATGAATGTGCAGGCGCCGCCGAACCTGAGTTATGGCTCCTTTCCGCAACTGTTGCGGGCGGGTATCAACGACTGGGGCGGCGTCTCGCCGGTGACAAAAGATTTTATCAATCCGGAAGCGCCCTGGCCGCATCTGGAAACCTTGAAGCGCAAAACCGAAGCCGAGGGCTATCACCTGCGGGAACGATTGGCAATTTACCCGGAGTTCATCGAGAAACGTGGGTTTGTTTCGGCTGCGGTAGCAGAGAAAATTCAGGTTCTGGCCGGAGAGGATGGTCTGGCAAGGGAAGGAGACAGACAAAGTGCCGCCGTTGCTTGAAACCGCTCTGCAAGAATGCACGCCGCGTGTTGCGCGCATTCTTGCGTCCGTACTCGAAGGGAAGGAGTTGGGTTTTGCCGAAG
>CBDUYQ010000004.1:0-16169 GCA_965371475.1 uncultured bacterium | reverse complement strand
GTGGACAAGAAGTCGCGCGAGCAGTTTGAGATTCGCACGCACAAGCGGTTGATTGACATCCTGGCGCCAACCGAGCGCACGGTGGACGCGCTGATGAAGCTGAACCTGCCCGCCGGCGTGGACGTCGAAATCAAGGCCGTAGGCAAAGAACAGTAAAGGTTCAGGAGCAAAGGACGCAGATGGCTGTCACAGGCATACTCGGGAGAAAGATCGGCATGACGCAGGTGTTTGCCGAAGACGGCAGGGTGATCCCGGTCACCGTGCTCAAGGCGGGCCCGTGCGTGGTGGTGCAGCGCAAGACCGCCGAAACCGACGGTTACGACGCCGTGCAACTCGGTCTGGTCGAGTTCATCAAGCCGCAGCGGATTAATCAGCCGTTGACCGGGCACTACAAAAAGGGCGGTGCGCCGCCGGTAAGGTTGCTGCGGGAGATTCGTCTGACCGGCGCCCAGGAAGAGGCCAAGGCGGGCGACAAGGTTCTGGTCGAAGAGATTTTCAAGCTCGAAGACCGGGTGGACGTGGCGGGCGTGAGCAAAGGCCGGGGATTCGCCGGGGTGATGCGGCGGCACAACTTCAAGGGCGGTCCGGCTTCGCACGGTTCACAGTTTCACCGGGCGCCGGGTTCGGTGGGAGCGAGTTCTTATCCTTCGCGTGTCTGGCCGGGGACCCGCATGGGCGGGCAGATGGGTAACAAGCGTTCGACGGCGCGCAACCTCCAGGTTGTCCGGATAGATTCCGACGAGCACCTGTTGCTGGTGCGCGGCGCAGTGCCGGGCGCGCGCGGCGGGTACGTGATGATTCAAAAAACCACGAAAGTGGCGCAGAGAAAGAAGGGTTAGTTATGCCGACGGTGGATGTCAAAAACCTGAGCAACAAGAAGATTGGCACGCTGGAGTTGCGCAAAGATGTGTTTGCCGCCAAGGTAAACCAGACGCTGCTCTACGAAGCGGTGCGGCACCACCTGGCCTCCCTGCGGCGCGGGACCCACAAGACCAAGGGACGCGCGGAAGTCAGAGGGGGCGGACGCAAGCCCTGGCGGCAGAAGGGCACCGGGCGCGCCCGGGCGGGCTCGAACCGTTCTCCGTTGTGGCGGCACGGCGGTGTGACGCATGGGCCGCAGCCGCGGGACTACAGCTACACGATTCCGCGCAAGGTGCTGCTGGGCGCGTTGCGCAGTGCGCTGACCTCGAAGCTCCAGTCCAAGAAGGTGATTGTGGTCGATGAACTGGAACTCGAAGGCCACAAGACCAGGGCTTTCCGGCAAGCGCTCGACAAGCTCGGCATCGACAAGAGTCTGCTGATTGTGGAAACGAACGAGAACGCGAACCTGGAGCGGGCCAGCGGCAACCTGCCACGGATTAAGCTGGTGGCTTCCCGCACGGTGAATTCCTACGACGTGATGGCGCACGACCGGGTGCTGTTTACCCGCGCGGCGGTCGAGAAGCTGCAGAACGCGGTGGCGCCTAAACCGAAGCGCCCATCGGAGGCGGCATGAGTAGTCCGTACGAGATTATCAAGAAGCCGGTGATTACCGAGAAGGGGCTGCAGATTAAAGAGTTGCAGCGGACCCTGGTCTTTCAGGTGAACCCGAAGGCCACCAAACCGGAGATTAAGAAGGCTGTCGAAAAAATCTTCGGCGTGAAAGTGGAAACGGTCCGCACCGCCAATTTTCTCGGAAAGTTCCGGCGGCAGGGCGCCCGCGGCGGTCATCGCGCCAGCTGGAAGAAGGCTTATGTGAAGCTCAAGCTCGGCGAAAAGATGGTGGAATACCTGGAGCAAGCCTGATATGCCGACAAAAAGCTATCGTCCGACAACCCCGGGAATGCGGCAGATGGTCCGTGTGGTACGGGATGAGATTACCCGTTCCGAACCGGAGAAGAGTCTGCTCGAACCGATCAAGAAGTCCGGCGGCCGCAACAATAAGGGCCGTGTGACTATCTGGCAGCGCGGCGGCGGGCACAAGCGCATGTACCGGCGTGTCGATTTCAAGCGCGACAAGCAGGGTGTGCCGGCGCGGGTGGCGGCCATCGAGTACGATCCGAACCGGTCGGCCAACTTGGCCTTGCTGCACTATGTGGACGGTGAAAAGCGCTACATCCTGCAGCCCACCGGCATGAAAGTGGGCGACAAGGTTGTGGCCGGGGCGGATGCCGACATCCTGCCGGGGAACTCGTTGCCGTTACGGAACATCCCCGCCGGGACACTGATTCACAACCTGGAGTTGCGGCCGGGCAAGGGTGGACAGCTGGTGCGGGCGGCGGGCGCTTCGGCGCAACTGGTCGCCAAGGAAGACAAGTACGCGCTGGTCAAGCTGCCTTCGGGCGAGGTTCGCAAGGTGCTTACCGAGTGCCGGGCCACCATCGGGCAGATCGGCAACCTCGACCACGAGAATGAGTCGTCGGGCAAGGCCGGACGCACACGCTGGATGGGCCGGAGGCCCAAGGTGCGCGGCGTGGCCATGAACCCGGTGGACCACCCGCACGGCGGCGGCGAGGCCCACCACAGCACGGGCGGCACCCCGATGACTCCCTGGAACCGGCCTACGCTGGGTCACCGTACCCGGAACAATCCGCGGACGCAGAAATTTATCGTGCAGCGACGGAGTAAATAGCATGCCACGCTCGTTAAAGAAGGGCCCGTTCATCGACGGCCACCTGCAGAAGAAGCTGGAGGCCATGAACGCCCGCAACGAAAAGAAGGTGATTAAGACCTGGTCGCGGCGGTCGATGGTCTTGCCGGAGATGGTCGGGCATACCATCGCCGTACACAACGGCAGGAAGTTCGTGCCGGTTTACATCACCGAGAACATGGTGGGCCACAAGCTGGGAGAATTTTCTCCCACCCGTCTCTTCCGTGGCCACGGCACCAGGAGCGCAGCGGAAAGGTCGGCCGTCCCGGCAGCGGGGCCGGTAGCGGCTGGGGCAACGGCAGCGCCGACACCAACACCGAGTTCCTAAAGTTTGGATGGATGATTGAAACGTAATGGCTGAAAAGAAAAAAGCGGACAGCAAGAGCAAGAAGGCAGCGGCCAAGAAACCGGCGGCGAAGAGGACTGCCAAGACGGCAGCCAAAAAAGCCGCGCCGAAGAAGGCCGCCGCGAAGAAGTCTGAGCCGAAAGCGGCTGCGCCGAAGCCGTCCCGGGGCAAAGCAAAGCAGCCCGAGGGGGCAGCGGGTGTGGAGGCGCGGGCGCTGGCGCGGTTCGTGCGAATTTCGCCGCAGAAGGCCCGGCTGGTGATTGACTTGATCCGGGGGCGCGCGGTGGGTCCGGCGCTGACAACGCTGCAGTTTACGAAGAAGCGCGCGGCCAAGCCGATTGAAAAGGTTTTGCGTTCGGCGATTGCCAATGCCGAGCAGAAGGATGAAAACGTGGACGTGGACCGCCTCTATGTGAAGCATGCGGTGATCAACGAGGGTTTTCGCTACAAGCGGATCCGTCCGCGGGCGCGGGGCACGGCGGACGTTTACTACCACCGCACCTCGCACATCGAGATTGCCGTGGCCGAAAAGAGGCGCGCGGCCGGAACAACGTAAGGAGGAAGCGTGGGACAAAAAACTCATCCCTATGGTTTTCGCCTCGGGTTCAACAAGACTTGGAAGTCGCGCTGGTTCGCCACCAAGAACTACGCCGACCTGCTGCACGAAGACCTGAAACTGCGCGAAGACCTGAAGAAGCGTCTCTACGGCGCCGGCATCAGCACGATTGACATCGAACGCGCGGCCAACAAACTGGTGGTGCGGATTCAGGCGGCGCGTCCGGGCATTATCATCGGCCGGAAGGGGTCGGAGATCGACAAGCTGCGCAACCAGGTGCAGGGACGCACCGGGCGCGAAGTCCACATTGATATCGGCGAAGTCCAGCGGCCCGAGATGGACGCACAACTGGTGGCCGAGCAGATTGCTCTTCAATTGGAGAAGCGGGTGGCCTTCCGCCGCGCGATGCGCAAGGCAGTGGACTCCGCTCTGCGGTTCGGTTGCAAGGGAATCAAGGTGCGCTGCGCGGGCCGGTTAAACGGCAACGAAATCGCCCGCAAGGAATGGTACCTGCAGGGGCGTTTGCCGCTGCAAACGCTGCGGGCTGATATTGATTACGGATTTGCGCAGGCCTATACCACTTACGGCGTGATTGGCGTCAAGTGCTGGGTGTACCGCGGGGAGCGGGAGAAAGAGAAGGCGCGCCGGGAGACGCCAGAGGTTCCCGCCTCTGTGCTGACCGAGGCCTAGAGGAAGAGTTCTTATGTTGATGCCGAAAAAAGTTAAGTTCCGCAAGCGGCAGAAGGGCCGTCTGGGCGGGAAGGCCTGGCGCGGCGGTACGCTGGCCTTCGGCGAGTACGGCTTGAAGGTGCTCGAAGTCGGCAAGGTTTCCAGCCGCCAGATCGAGGCGGCTCGCGTGGCCATCACCCGGACGATGAAGCGTGGCGGCAAGGTGTGGATTCGGATATTCCCCGACACGCCTTTTACCAAAAAGCCGGCGGAAACCCGCATGGGCAAGGGCAAAGGGCCGGTGGAAGGCTGGGTGGCCAAGGTGCGCGCCGGCCGGATTCTTTTCGAGATTGAAGGGCTGGAAGGGGCGGAAGCCCACCGGTCGCTCTGGCTGGCGTCGCGGAAGATTCCGCTGAAATGCCGGGTAGTTGAACGGACAGGGATGTAGGGGGACGGCATGACGGGCGAAGAGTTGCGCCAACTGGGAGTGGAAGAGTTAAGCGCCAAGGAGCAGGAGTGGCGCGAGCAGCTTTTCCGCCTGCGGTTTCAGGTGGCCGGCGGCCAGGCCGAAGGCGTCCGGCGGATCCGGGAACTGAAAAAGGATCTTGCGCGTCTGCTGACCGTGCAGCGCGAGCAGGAATTGAGGAGTGAGAATGGCTGAGAAGAGCGCGAAAAAGAACCTGCGGAAGCGCCGCGTAGGGCAGGTGGTAAGCGACGGGATGAGCAAGACTATCGTGGTCAAGGTCACCCGGCAGGTCGAGCACCCGCGTTACCACCGCGTGGTCCGCGTGGCCAAAAAGTTTTATGCGCACGATGAGAAGAACGAAGCGCGCAAGGGCGACCGGGTTCGGATTGAAGAGACCCGGCCGCTTTCCAAGCTCAAACGCTGGCGCTTGATTGAGATTGTGCAGAGGCCGCAGGCCTGACCGGAGAGAGTTGCCATGATTGGAATGCAGACCAGATTGAACGTCGCCGACAATTCCGGCGCCCGGAAACTGATGGTCATTTTGCCGCTGGGGGGCGGCGTCGGGGCCAAGGCGGCTCTGGGGGATGTGGTCACCGCGTCGGTCAAAGAAGCCACGCCGGACGGGCAGGTCAAGAAGGGCAAAGTGGTCAAAGCCGTCATCGTCCGGATGCGCAAGGAACGCCGCCGCAAGGACGGCACCTACATCCGGTTCGACGACAATGCCGCCGTGCTGATTGGCGATGACGGCGAGCCGGTGGGCACGCGCGTGTTCGGCCCGGTGGCGCGTGAATTGCGCGACCGCAAGTTTATGAAGATTGTATCGCTGGCCCCGGAGGTCTGGTAGGCGATGGCACAGCAGGTCAGTATTCGCAAGGGTGACCAGGTTCGAGTCGTGGCGGGCCGGGACAAGGGCAAGACCGGCCGGGTGCTTTCGGTCAATGCCAGCAAGGGGGTGGCCAGTGTGGAGCACGTCAACATGCTCAAGCGGCACACGCGCCCGAACCCGCAGAAGCAGATTAAGGGCGGCGTGGTGGAGCGCGAAGGTTCCATTCACCTCTCTAACCTGATGTTGATGTGCAAGAGTTGCGGGAAACCGACCCGGATAGGCCATCACACCCTGCCGGAAAAAAAGGGCGGCAAGACACAGCGTGAGCGGATTTGCCGCCGCTGTGAGGCGGCGCTGGACTAAGGAGATACGAGTCAGGATTATGGCAGCAACAACCAAAAGCCGGTTGCGGGAGCGTTACCGGGAGGAGATTGTCCCGGCGCTGGTCAAGGACCACGACTACCCTAACGTCATGGTGGTGCCGCGCCTGAAAAAGATTGTGATCAACATGGGGGTGGGCGAAGCCATTACGAACATCAAGCTGCTCGACGCTGCCGCCAGCGAGATAGCACTGATCACGGGCCAGAAAGCGGTGATGCGGCGGGCGCGAAAGTCGATTTCCAACTTCAAGCTCCGGCAGGGCATGCCCATCGGCGCCTCGGTGACGCTGCGGGGCAACCAGATGTACGAGTTTCTCGACCGGCTGATCAGCATAGTGCTGCCGCGGGTGCGCGACTTCCGCGGACTGCCGGGCAAGTCTTTTGACGGCCGCGGGAATTACACCTGCGGGCTGCGTGACCAACTGGTGTTCCCGGAGGTTGATTACTCCCGGGTGGATAAGGCGCGCGGCATGAACATCACGATGGTCACAACGGCCAAAACCGACGAGGAAGCCCGGTCGCTGCTCAAGCACCTGGGGCTGCCGCTGCGGGATTAGGACGAAGGAGGACGCTTGGCTACTACTGCCTGGGAAGCGAAGGCTCGGAAGAAGCCGAAGTTCAAGTGCCGGCACCGCAACCGTTGCCGCCGCTGTGGACGGCCGCGGGGCTATATCCGCAAGTTCCAGCTCTGCCGGATCTGCTTCCGGCTGCTGGCGCTCAAGGGTGAGATTCCGGGTGTTATCAAGGCGAGCTGGTAAGAGGAGAACGATGGGCGTAACTACCGATCCGGTATCAGACATGTTGACGGGCATCCGCAATGCCCTCAAAGCGCACCACCCCAAGGTCGATATGCCGGCCTCGCGGGTGAAGTCCGACGTGGCGGGCGTGCTCAAGGATGAAGGGTTTATCGCCGCCTACAAAGTTATTGATGAGAAGGAGCGCAAGGGCAAGACACTGCGCGTCTATCTCAAATACGCCAAGAACAAGCAGAGCCCGGTTACCGGGTTGCGGCGGATTTCCAAGCCTGGCCGCCGGGTTTACCAACAGGCGAAGGAGTTAAAGCCGATCTACGGCGGGTTGGGCATCAGCATTGTCACCACGTCGCAGGGCATCATGACCGGCCGGGCGGCCCGCAAAAAGGGTATCGGCGGAGAAGTTATTTGTGAGGTTTGGTAGCGCGCCATGTCACGAGTAGGAAAAAAACCGATTGCGTTGCCCGACGGCGTGACGGCGAAGATTGCCGACGGCTCGGTCGAGGTGCAGGGGCCGAAGGGCAAGCTGAGCACCATGGTGCTGGCCGGGATGAGCGTCACCCAGGAGGGCAAGACATTGCTGGTTCAGCCCAGTAAGGCGGAAAAAGGCATGGCGGAAAAAGACCTGATTGCCAGCCTCACCCGGCAGGAGAAGGCTTTCTGGGGACTGGGCCGGTCGTTGTTGCAGAACGCCGTGACCGGCGTCAGCCAGGGGTTTTCGACCGACATGGAGATTGTCGGGGTCGGCTACCGGGCCGAGGTCAAGGGCAAGACCGTGGTGTTTAGCCTGGGTTACTCGCACACGATTGAGTTTCCGCTGCCCGAGGGCATTGAGGTCAGCATTGAGAAGCAGACGAAGATGACCGTGAAAGGCATTGACAAGCAGCAGGTGGGGCAGGTGGTGGCCAACATGCGCGCCCTGCGCCCGCCCGACCCTTACAAACTGAAAGGTGTGCGCATTGCCGGCGAGTACCTCCGCAAGAAGGCCGGCAAGGCAGCCGCTACGGCAGGGACATAAGAGATGGCACGGACGGCAAGATTTGGAAAGGCCCGGAAGCCTGTATCCAAGATTTCCCGGGCTGCCCACCGGAAGCAGATTCACCGGCGGGTGCGGACCAAGGTGACGGGCACGGGCCAGCAGCCCCGGCTGGCCGTTTTCCGCTCGGCGCGGCATATCTATGCGCAGGTAATCGACGACGTGCAGGGACGGACGCTGGCGGCTGCTTCGACCGGCGACCAGGACGTCAAGAAGCAGGTGTCTTTTGGCGGCAACGTGGCCGCCGCCAAAGTTGTGGGAAAGGTACTGGGCGAACGGGCCAAAAAGGCAAAGGTTCAGAAGGTGGTTTTCGACCGGGGAGGGTTCAGGTATCACGGCCGCATCAAGGCGCTGGCCGAGGCCGCCCGGGAAGCAGGACTGGAATTCTAAAACTATGAGCAGATCAACCTATTTACATAGCATCCGACAGCAGGCGCCGATTGACGGCTCCAAGCTGAACCTGAAAGAGTCGGTCGTGGCCATCAACCGCGTTACCAAGGTGGTGAAGGGCGGCAAGAACCTGAGTTTTTCCGCGCTGGTGGTGGTGGGCGATGAGAAGGGCATGGTGGGCTACGGGCTGGGCAAGGCGCGCGAAGTGCCGATGGCGATTCGAAAGGGTATCGAAGTCGCCAAGAAGAACCTGATCCGGGTGAACTTGACCAAGACGACGATTCCACACCAGGTTACCGGCGAGTATGCCGCCAGCGAAGTGCTGATCAAACCGGCGCCCCCCGGCACCGGCGTTATCGCCGGCGGGCCGGTGCGCCCGGTGATGGAAGCGGTGGGCATCCACAACGTGTTCACCAAGTCCATCGGCAACAACAACCCGCACAACGTCATCAAGGCGACCTTGGACGGGTTGATGAGGCTCAAGGACAAAAAACTCGTGGCGGAGTTGCGCGGCAAGGAAGTGCAGGAGCTCTAGGAACGATGACGAAGAAGGGCGGCAAATTGAAAATCAAGTGGGTGCGAAGCGCCATCGGCGGCACGCAGAAGCAGCGGTCTGCGGTGCGCAGCCTGGGGTTGCGCCGTCTCGGCCAAGTGGTCGAGCGGGCGGATAACCCGGCGGTGCGCGGCCTGGTGAACAAGATTCCGCACCTGGTCCAGATTGTGAGCGAGTAAGGCGAGACAGACGATGATTGAACTGCACAATTTGAAACCGGCCAAGGGTTCGCGCAAAACAAAGATGCGCGTGGGCCGGGGTATCGGCGCCCGCAAGAGCAAGACTTCCGGCCGGGGCGACAAGGGCCAGCTTTCCCGGCGCGGTCACAGCCGCCGGCCCGGGTTTGAGGGCGGGCAGATGCCTCTGCAACGCCGCGTACCCAAGGTCGGGTTTACCAATATCTTCCGCACCGAGTACCAGACGGTGAACGTCGAGAAACTCAAAGTGTTCAAAGACGGCGAACCGGTTACGCCGGAAACGCTGGCGGCGCACCGGCTGGTGCGGCGGCGTATGCCCATCAAGATTCTGGGGCAGGGCGACCTGAAGGTGAAACTGACGGTCACCGTCCATGCCTTCAGCGCCAGCGCCCGCGAGAAGATCGAAAAAGCGGGCGGCCAGGCCGACATCCTTAAGCGAGCCACGGCGGCGCCCAAGTCCTGATGAAGTTTCTCGAAGCCATCCGAAACATGTTCCGGATTCCGGACCTGCGGAAACGTCTGCTGTTTACGCTGGGGTTGCTGGCGGTTTACCGGCTGGGCGCCTACATTACCATTCCTGGTATCAACGTCGAGTTGTTGCAGCAGTTCTTCGAACAGCAACGGGGCTCGGCGCTGGGGCTGATTGATATCTTCTCCGGCGGCAACCTGCGCAACATGACCATCTTTGCGCTGGGCATCATGCCCTACATTACCGCTTCCATTATTTTGCAGTTGCTGGCGGTAGTCTGGCCGTACCTCGAGCGGCTGCAGAAAGAGGGCGAACTGGGCCGCCGCAAGATAACCCAGTGGACGCGCTACCTGACGGTTGCGCTGGCGACGTTCCAGGGATTTACGATTGCGATGACGTTGCAGCAGGGCGCGGCGGGCAACGTCTCCTATGTTATCAATCCGGGCTGGGGTTTCATCTCGATGACAGTGCTGACGCTGACCACCGGGACGATTTTTATCATGTGGCTGGGCGAGCAGATTTCTGACCGCGGCATCGGTAACGGCATGTCGTTGATTATTTTCGCCGGCATTGTGGTGGGATTGCCGGGGGCTGTGATGGAGCTCTTCCGGGGATTTCAGGCCGGGCAGAGGCCGCTGCCCCATTTGATTGCGCTGACGATCATGATGGTTGCGGTGGTGGCCTTCATTGTATTTGTGGAAGGGGGCCAGCGGCGCATTCCGGTGCAGTACGCCAAGCGCGTGGTGGGCCGCCGCATGATGGGCGGTTCCATGACCTACCTTCCGATCCGGGTCAATGCCGGCGGGGTTATCCCGGTAATTTTTGCCAGCTCAGTGTTGACGTTCCCGCAGACCATTGCCACGTTCGTCCCGCAGGACTGGCGGTTTGTTCGGGACTTTGCGGCGGCGCTGGCGTGGGGCGAGCCGCTTTACAACCTGCTCTATATCGTGGGGATTATCTTCTTCTGCTATTTTTATGTTTCCATCATTTTTAACCCGGACGAACTGGCCGACAACATGCGGAAGATGGGCGGGTTCATCCCCGGCATCCGGCCCGGGCGGCATACCTCAGAGTATGTGAATACGGTGCTGACCCGGTTGACGTTTGTGGGCGGGATCTACCTGGCGTTTATTTCCATTATTCCGGAGTGGATGATCTCCGGGATTCACCTGCACCACCTGCCCGGCGCGCTGGGCGCGTGGATTGACGCCAACTTCCCGCGTGCGATTCTGGAAGGGCTGGGCGTGAACTTTTACTTCGGGGGCACGTCGCTGCTGATTATCGTCGGGGTGGCAATGGACACGGTTAACCAGATTGAAGCGCAACTGACCATGCGGCACTATGACGGCTTTACCGCCAAGGGCCGCATCCGGGGGCGGCGAGGCTAGCGGTATGGTGGCCGGGAGCACAAAGAAGCTGCCGCGTCCGTTGGTCCTGCTGGGACCGCCGGGCGCCGGCAAAGGGACCCAGGCCAGAGAGATTATGAATACCTACGGCGTGCCGCAGATCAGCACAGGCGACATGCTCCGCGACCACGTCAAGCGCGGCACGGAGCTGGGCGGCCAGGCCAAGGCCATCATGGAGAAGGGCGGACTGGTGAGCGACGACATCATCTGCGGGATGGTGGCCGAGCGTGTGAAGGAGTCCGATTGCGCCCAAGGCATGATTTTTGACGGCTTTCCGCGCACCCAGGCGCAGGCGGAGCGGCTGGAAAGCCTTCTCCGGGAGGCGGGGTTCGCGCCGCCGCTTGCGATGAGCCTGAAGGTTGGGTATGATAGGTTGGTTCGGCGTCTTTCGGGCCGCCGGACATGTTCCGTCTGTGGTGAGATTTACAACATATTCGACCGTCCGCCCAAGCAAGAGGGGCGGTGCGACCGTGACGGTGGGGAGTTGCTGCATCGCGCCGATGACAAGGAAGCGGTAGTCGGCGAACGCATCAAAGCCTACGACGAACAGACCAAACCCTTGGTGGATTTTTACCAACAGCGTGACCTTTTACTGGAAGTGGACGGGGAACAGTCGCCGGAAACACTCACGAAAGAGGTTTTCCGGTTGCTGGATGCTTTCCCGGCTGCGGAGCGAGGCGCATGATTGTGTGTAAGTCGCCCGCAGAGCTGGAGAAGATGCGCGCCGCCGGCAAAGTGCTGGCACAGGTGCTTGCCGTCGTGCGGAAGGATGTGGCGCCGGGTGTGAGCCTGCTCGACCTGGAAGCGGTGGCGGAAAAAGAGATTGCGGATGCGGGAGCAGAACCGGCGTTCAAGGGATACCGCGGATATCCCTGTGTGCTGTGTACTTCGGTGAATGACGAGGTCATCCACGGGATACCGTCGAAGCGGAAGCTGAAGACGGGCGACATTGTTTCAGTGGATTGCGGCGTAATCCTCGACGGTTATTATTCTGACTCGGCGGTGACGATTCCGCTGGAGCCGATTGCACCGGAACTGGAGACACTGCTGCGGGTGACGAAAGAGTCACTCGACCTGGCCACCGAGCAGATGCGGGTGGGGAAGCACCTGGGCGATGTTTCCGCCACGGTGCAGAAGCATGTGGAGGCCGCCGGGTTCGGCGTGGTCCGCGAGTTTTGCGGGCACGGCATCGGGACGGCCATGCACGAGGATCCGCAGGTGCCCAACTATGGCACGGCGGGCCGCGGGCCGGAGTTAAAGGCCGGCATGGTGCTGGCGGTGGAGCCGATGGTGGTAATTGGTTCGCCGGAAGTCAAGATTCGTTCGGACCAGTGGACGACAGTTACCGCCGACGGCAGCCACGCCGCCCACTTCGAGCATTGTGTGGCCGTGACGGAAAACGGTCCCTGGATTTTAACCGCCGCGTAGCGGCCAGCAGTTCGGAGGCATATGGCAAAGGAAGACGCGATAGAAGTGATGGGCAAGGTGCTCGAGACCCTGCCCAACGCGATGTTTCGGATAGAGCTGGACAACAACAAGCACAAGGTGCTGGCGCATGTTTCGGGCAAGATGCGCAAACATTTTATTCGGATACTGCCAGGAGACAAAGTGCAGGTGGAACTTTCCCCCTATGACCTGAACCGGGGACGGATTATCTACCGGTTCAAGTAGGAGACAGGCATGAAGGTACGGGCTTCGGTCAAGAAAATCTGTGACAAGTGCAAGGTGATTCGCCGCCGCGGGGTGGTGCGCGTGATTTGCGTCAACCCCAAGCACAAGCAGCGGCAGGGTTAGGGAGAGGACGAGATGGCACGAATTTCCGGTGTGGACCTTCCCCCGGCGAAGACCGTCTGGATCGGGTTGACCCGCATCTACGGCATCGGGCAGTCACGCTCGAAGCAGATCCTGGTGCAGGCGAGCGTGGACCCCACCAAGAAGGTCAAGGACCTGGCTGAGGACGAAGTGACCCGTATCCGCCAGACGATTGAGGAGCAGGGCCGGGTGGAAGGCGACCTGCGCAAAGAGATTTCCATGAACATCAAGCGCCTGATTGAAATCGGGAGCTACCGCGGCCTGCGGCACCGGCGCAGCCTGCCGGTGCGGGGACAGCGGACCCACACCAACGCCCGGACGCGCAAAGGTCCCCGGAAGATGACCGTGGCGCTGAAGAAGAAAGTCACCGGCAAGAAGGGCTAACGGCGGAGACAGGGAATGGCGAAAGCAAAAGCAAAGGCAAAGACAAAGAGTAAAAAGGGCAAGGCCGGCAGCAAGAAGGACTTCCGCAAGAAGCGGGAGAAAAAGAACGTGCCGGTCGGTGTCGTGCATATTACCGCGACCTTTAACAACACGGTGATTACCATCACGGACATGCAGGGGAACACGCTTGCCTGGGCCACCAGTGGATCCATCGGCTTCAAAGGGTCGCGCAAGGGCACGCCGTTTGCCGCCGGACAGGCGGCCACCCAGGCGGCTACGCGGGCACGGGATATGGGCATGCGGACGGTGGACGTCCGGGTGAAAGGGCCGGGGTCGGGCCGCGAGTCGGCCATCCGTTCGCTGGCGGCGGCGGGTTTGCAGGTGAAAGTCATTAAGGACGTCACGCCGATTCCGCACAACGGCTGCCGCCCGCCCAAGAAGAGGCGGGTGTGATGGCAGAATTCAGGAGCAACGCAGGAGGAGAGGAACTTGGCACGTTATAGCGATGCGGTTTGCCGGTTGTGCCGGCGCGAGGGGACGAAACTCTTCCTCAAAGGGGAGCGGTGCTTTACGGAGAAGTGCGCGATTGAAAAGCGCAACGTGCCCCCCGGCGTCCACGGCCGCCGCCGCCGTCCCAAGGAGAAAGCCTTCGGGCAGCAGTTGCGCGAGAAGCAGAAGGTCCGCCGCATCTACGGTGTGCTGGAGCGGCAGTTTCAGAACTACTTCAAAAAGGCTGCCCGGCTGCCGGGCAAGACCGGCGAAAACCTGCTGGTCATGCTGGAACGGCGGCTCGATACCATGGTGCAGCGGGTCGGGTTCGCCAGTTCGCGGGCGCAGGCACGGCAACTGGTACTGCACGGGCATGTGCAGGTAAATGGCAAACGGGTCAACATCCCTTCGGCGCAGGTGAGTGTGGGAGACGAAATCGTCGTTAGCGAAAAGATGAAGAAAAACGTCATGGTGCAGCAGGCGGCGGAAGTCGCCGGGCGCGGGTTGCCGCCGAGTTGGATTGCGGTGGACCGCGAAGCGCTGAGCGCCAAAGTCAAGGATTTGCCCAAGCGGGAAGAACTTATCACCCCGGAGATGAACGAACAGCTCATCGTCGAACTATATTCGCGGTAAGGGAAATTAACGGAGGTACTACGGCCCATGTGGAAAGGCTTTCAGAAGCCCAAGCGGTTGGCGACGGATATTGAAACGCTGACCGATCGGTACGGAAAATTTCACGCCCAGCCCTTTGAGAGAGGGTTCGGGACCACCATCGGCAATTCGTTGCGGCGGGTGCTGCTGAGCGCCATCGAAGGCGCCGCCATCACGGCGGTCAAAATTGAAGGGGTGCTGCACGAGTTCCAATCGATCCCCGGCGTGGTGGAGGACGCCACCGACGTGATCCTGAACCTGAAGCAGGTCCCGCTGCGGTTGCACAACCCGGACGCCGTCAAGACGCTGACCCTGTTTGCCGACAAGCCCGGCGAAGTTACCTCGGACATGATTCAGGAAGATGCCGATATCGAGGTGCTCGACAAGGGCCTGCACATCGCCACCATCGGCGAGGGCGGGAAACTCAACATCGAAATGCGGATCAGGAACGGGCGCGGGTACGTGAGCGCCGACCGCAACTACGACGAGGATCTGCCGGTCGGGTACATCCCGATTGATTCGGTACACTCGCCGGTGCGCAAGGTGAACTACACAGTGGACGCGGCGCGGCTGGGTCAGATGACTGACTTCGAGAAGCTCACCCTCGAGGTCAAGACCAACGGTGCGGTCAAGCCCGGCGATGCGCTGGGGTTGGCGGCCAAGCTGGTCAAGGACCACATGAATATCTTCATCACCTTCGAGGAAGAGATTGCCCGGGAAGAGGACGCTGGCGACCGGGAGTATGACCCCCGGCAGGAGTACATGAACCGCTCGGTCGATGACCTGGAACTTTCCGTGCGCGCCTACAATTGCCTGAAGAACGCTAACCTCCGCACCATCGTCGAACTGGTGCAGCGCACGGAGCAGGAAATGCTCAAGACCAAAAACTTCGGGCGCAAGTCGCTGAATGAAATCAAAGACCTCCTGACAAGCATGAATCTGCAACTGGGCATGAAATTGAACGAGAAGGGCCGGATTACCTGGCCTCCGCTGGAAACCGTGGCGCCACCGCCGCCGTCGGCGGAGAACCAGGAAGAACCGGCGCCCTCGCTGTAAGCAAGGAGAGTATTGGTGCGTCACCGCCACGGATATAAAAAGCTGGGCCGGCAGCCCGCGCATCGCCGCCAGACGTTGAGGAGCCTGGTCACCAATCTGCTCGAACACGAGCGGATAGAAACCACTCTGCCCAAAGCCAAGGCCCTGCGCCCGCTGGCGGAAAAAATGATTACCCTGGCCAAGCGGGACACCCTGCACGCCCGGCGGCAGGCGGCGGCGTACCTTCTCAAGCCCCCGGTGGTGAAGAAGCTTTTCTCCACTATCGGACCGCGCTTTGCCGAGCGGAACGGAGGCTATACCCGCATCGTCCGCATCGGCTTCCGGCGCGGCGACGGCGGGGAGGTAGCCCAGGTCCACCTGCTCGGCTCCGAACTCAAGCTCAAACCGAAGAAGGAAAAGAAGGCCAAGCCGGAAGAGGGGACACCGGAAGAGCAGGAGGCGCCGGTGGCTGAAGCCCCTGCGGAGCCGCCAGCTGAGGCAGAGGGAACGGCTGGTTAATTTGCTCTCAAGTTTTTCTCAGGCCCCGAGGAATCGGGGCCTTTTTTTGTTTTACGCGCCTGCGGTGGTGTCTGAATCTGTGCCGGCTTTCGCAACGCGGGAGCGGGTGCGCCAGCCTATCCAGAGCAGAGCCAAGGCGGCCCCGAGCGTGTCAATCCCCACGTCCATCATCGAGCCGGTCCGCCACTGGCGAAACCATTGGTGGGTTTCGTCCGCGGCGGCGATGCCCGCAGTAAGCGCCAGGGTGTGCAGCGCCAGACGGCCACTCCAGACGCCCGACAACTCTTTACGAAAAGCGCGCCAGAGCAGCACGGCCAGGAAAAAGTATTCCGTCAGGTGGGCCAGCTTGCGGACGACGGTATTAATTTGTAGCAGCAATTGGCGGGATATTTCCAGGTCGAAGAGGCGGACCAGGCTGCGCAGTAGTTGCAAAGTCCAGTTCCCGCTAAATTGGTTGGTGGAGAAGACACCAATCACGGCGGCCCAGAGGAGAACGGGCAGGTAGTACCGTAAGAAGGTTCGCATGAGTTTGGAAATGGCCCTCCCGTTTAGGCGCAAAGTGGCGGTGGTTTACTCCCGGCGGTAGTTGGGCGCTTCCTTGGTG
>CBDUYQ010000003.1:0-17028 GCA_965371475.1 uncultured bacterium | reverse complement strand
CCCTGGTCCGCTCCATGAAGCTCTCGCGGCCCATTGGCATTCCCCCCTTCTGGTACTTCATCCACAAGACCTACCACCGGGAGAAAGTCCAGGCGGATCTGCAGGAACTCTATGATGCCTATCAGGCCAAGGGGTACTTCCGCGTCAGCATCCAGGAGCCGGAAGCCCGCATACGCGATACCCAGCCCTGGTTGCCGTTGCGAATTCTCCCCTTCATGTTCAAAGATGGCAAAGCCATGGACCTGCGTTTCACCGTCGATGAAGGCGGGCGCTACCGTATGGGCGAGCTCACCCTCAGCAGCGACGAGGAAAAGACAGTTACCCAGGACGGTGTCGAGAGAAAGTCCATTGGGGGCCTTAATAAAACCTATCTGGAGGCGGTGTTTCCTCTCCGCAAGGGCGATATTTTTGATGTCACCAAGGTCCGGAAAGCTCTCGAGGACTACACCAAGCTTTTTGGGGAGTTCGGTTACATTAACTTCAACGCGCTGCCTCAAACCGAAGTGGACGATGACGCCCGCACCGTGGATGTTACGCTCGACTTCGAACCCAATAAGCAGTTCCTTGTCCGCCGGATTGAGTTCACGGGGAATACCTCCACCCGCGATAAGGTCATCCGGCGGGAAATTCTCCTTGAGGAAGGGATGGTGTTCAACTCCCGGCGGTGGGAAACCAGTATCCTGCGTCTCAACCAACTGGGCTACTTTGACGAGTTGCAGCCGGAGAGCGCCGACGTCCGCCAGAATGCCGAGGAAGGCACCGTCGATCTCTCCCTGAAGGTTAAGGAGCGGGGCAAGAACAGCATCGGGTTTAACGGCGGCACCAGCGGCGTCTTCGGCAGTTTTGTCGGCTTGAACTACTCCACCAACAACTTTATGGGGCTGGGAGAGACGCTGAGCGTGGACTTCCAGCTCGGAGATCGCAACACCGCTTTCGTGGTGGGGTTCACCGAGCCCTATATGTTCGACCGGCCGCTGCAGATGGGCATGACCTTCACGATACGGAAGTTTGAGTTCGATCAGGCCCGGGAGGCGAGCCTGACCACCGGACGCACGAATGTGATTGACGATCAGTTGCGCGACCGGCTGCTCAACTATGAACAGAACACCACCGGTTTCAGTGTCTTTACCAGCTATCCCATGCGTAAGTGGGGCTTCGGCCGCCTGGGGGTGAATTACTCCTTCTCGAACAGCGACATTACCTGTGCCACGGAAGCCTGCACGGACCTGTTCGGCGGCCTGGCTTTCCGCGGGCTGGAAGGGCCCAGCTCCCTGGACGGGATTATTTCCAGCCGGGTAAGCGCCAGCTACTTCTACAACACCGTCAATCACCCCATCTTCCCCACACAGGGGACCAGTTTCTTTATCTCTTCGTCTCTGGAGGGCGGCCCCCTGGGCGGAAACCAGAAGACCATACGCCCCACGGTAGTGATCAAACATTTCCATCCGATGAATAAGGGGCGCAACACTCTTGCCTTGCGGTTGCAACTGGGGTTTGTCACCGGCTATGGCGGGTTCGTCCCCTCGCCGTTCAACCGGTTCTATATCGGGGGAGAACAGGACGTCCGCGGATTTGATATTCAGCGGATCACGCCGCTGGCTTTCCAGCCCCGCCGGTCCCGCCAGTCCGTCATCTATCTGGACCCCACCCGTCCCGATGTTAACGGGAACCCGTCCGCCCAGACCGCATTTGTCGATGTGCTCACGCAGACCTTCTCCTTCCCGGGCGGGGATACGCAGGCGATTGCGAACGTGGAGTACCGCATCCCGCTGGTAGGCCCCATCGAGTTGGCATTTTTCTCGGATACCGGTTTGAACGCCATTCTTCGTCCGTCACAATTGCGCCTGCGGCAGGCGGAACTCGACGACTTGCGTTCGCTTTTTCCGACGGCGACGGTGCCGGACAATCTTGAGATCGTCAGCGGCACGAATTCCAAGCTCCGCAGTTCTGCCGGGTTGGAACTGGTCATCAACCTCCCCATTCTCCAGGCGCCGTTCCGTTTCTACTGGGCGTATAACGTGAGCCGCTTCGATGGGAACATCACGTTGCCGGGAGCTGTGATAGTGGAGTCGGCCGATTCCCCGCTCCCGCCGGGGGTGCTGGATCAGTTGCTCCTCAGCAATACACAGTTGAATTTTCTAGCGAATGACCGGGTAATTCCGTTCTCCGAACCGCTGAAGACCTTCCGGTTCACCATCAGCCGCACCTTCTAGCCCCTGGGGGGACCCTTCCCGGAGGTGATTTTGGGGATTGCGAGGAAACCTATTGACCGTTATTCCGCTTCAAACCTATAATGAAGTGTTCACAATATAAACCATAGATTTCGAGGAGTGAATTACATGCGTGTGATACGTTTGGTTTGTTTGACAGCACTGTTGGTGCTGGTAACGGGCGGCTTGGCTGCCCAGTCCTTTGAAAAGGTGCCGGAGGCCACCCAAGCGGCCCCCGCGGCCGGCTCGGGCGCCGTTTCCGGTAATGTTGCCATTCTCAATGTCCAGGCCGCTTTGCTGGGCACACAAGAAGGGCAGAAGGGTTTGCAAGGGCTCCAGGAGCGGTTCCGCCCCCGGCAGACGGAGTTGGCGACCTTGCAGCAGGAAGTCACCGAATACCAGCAGCGCCTGCAGAGCGGACGGCGGACGCTCAGCCAGGACGCGCAGTTGGAAATCCAGCGCGAGATCGACAAGCGCGTCAAGAAAGGCCGCCGGATTGAAGAGGATTTACAGGAAGAGTCTCAGGCGGCGCAGACTGATTTGATTAACCGGATCTCCGTGAAGATGCGTCCGATTATCGATCAATACGCGAAGCAGAAGAGCCTTACTCTGATTCTTCCCATCAACCAGCAAAGTTCGCCCATCTATGCAGCGACCGGGGTAGATATCACTGCGGAGATCGTCAAGATGTACGACCAGGCCAACCCGGTTGCCGTCGCGGCGGCTACTACTCCGAGCAACTAGCCGGCGAGTGCATTCTGCCGCGTAGGCCGGTAGCCTCTGCCTGACTGGGCAGTATTTACCGGCAGGGTAGAGGGTTTGGCTTGCTCCGCAGGGAAGCAAGCTGCTATACTCAAAACAGCTTAGCCATTTCGGTGGAACGAAAAGTGGGCATTAGCCCACTTTTTTGTTGGAAGGCGATGCAACTGGACCGGATACGCGAAGTCGCCCAACGGGTGGCCGACTCGGAAGGACTCGAGTTGGTGCAGGTGGAGTGGGCGGGGACTCCCCAAAAGGGTGTACTCCGCATCTTCATCGACCAGCGGGCGAGGGGAGTCAGCCACACCGACTGCCAGACCGTCAGCGAACAGGTTGGCGCTCTGCTGGATGTGGAGGATCTCATCCCCGGTTCTTTCGTGCTGGAAGTGGCCTCGCCGGGCTTGGACCGAAAGCTATACAGCGAAGAGGATTTTGAGCGGTTCCGTGGCCGTCGCGTCAAAGTGCAACTGCGGCGCCGCTCGGAAGAGTTGGGCCGCAAGCGCTTTGAGGCTGAGTTGGGAGAGAGGGCCGGCGGCAGCGTGAATTTTTCGCTGGACGGGGAGTCCGTCGATGTCCCCTATGCGGATATCGCCTCCGTCAATCTGGTGGTGGAAGTGTAGCGGAGAGAGAACACAGTACTTAAGGATAGAGCCATGGCAACCAGCCTACTGGCACAAACTATTGACCAACTGAGCCGCGAGAAGGGTATCGACCCGGCGATTATTGTCTCCGCGCTGGAAGACGCCATGGTGGTGGCCGCCCGCAAGTACTACCGTACCGAGGAGCCGATGCGGTCGGAGTTCGATTCCAAGACCGGCGTCATCAAAGTCTTCGGTGTCCGGACCATCGTGGAAGAGGTCGCCGATCCCGAAGCGGAAATCAGCCTGGAAGAGGCTGGCGCCATCGACCCGTCTTCCGAAGTCGGCGGAGAAATCCTGATTCCCAAACCCACCGACGTCCTCGGCCGGATTGCCGCGCAGACGGCCAAGCAGGTCATCCTGCAGAAGGTCCGCGAGGCCGAGCGCGACATCGTTTATGCGGAATACCACGATCGCGTCGGCGAACTCTTGCAATGCGTGGTAAAGGCAACGGAAGGCTCCGACGTGATCGTCGATCTGGGCCGGCATGAAGGCCGCTTGACCCGGCGCGAGCAGTCCCGGTTGGAAAGCTACGGCATCGGCGACCGCCTGCGCGTCGTCATCAAAGAAGTGGACCCGGCGGCCAAGACCGCCCAGGTGGTTCTCTCCCGCGCCGACGCCTCTCTGGTGCAGCGCCTCTTTGAGATGGAAGTCCCTGAGATATACGACGGCACCGTGGCCGTCAAAGCGATTGCCCGCGAATCCGGCGAACGGACCAAAATTGCTGTCCTTTCCAATGACCGCGATGTCGATGCTGTCGGCGCCTGCGTCGGGATGAAGGGTATGCGGGTGCAGTCCATCATCCGCGAGTTGCGCGGCGAAAAAATTGACATCATCGAGTGGCATGAAGAAACCACCCAGTTTGCCACCAACGCACTCAGCCCGGCCAAAGTGGCGCGGGTTTCCATCCTGGATGCGATGGAGAAGCACCTCGAAGTCGTCGTCGAAGACAGCCAGTTGTCCCTCGCCATCGGCAAGAAAGGCCAGAACGTCCGCTTGGCGTCCAAGCTGCTCGGCTGGCACATCGACATTAAGAGCGAAGAGGAAAAGCGGCAGGAAGTTGAAGCCCAGATGGCCGGCATTATGGCCGCCGAGGCCCGGACGCCGCTCAAGGAGCTTTCCGGCGTGGGCGGGAAGACGCTGGAAAAGTTGTCGGAAAGCGGTATCGCCTCGATTGAAGACCTCGCCAGCCGCACCCCGGAAGAACTTACGGCCATCCCCGGCATCGGCGAAAAGATGGTGGAGAAGATTGCCGGCGCTGTCCGCGCCTTCTTTGAAGCACAGGAAACGGCCGCGGCGGCGGTCACGGAGGCAGCCGCCGAAGAAATTCCGGCAGGAGAAGCCGCCCCGGCCACAGAAGCTGGTGATGCCGTGGTAGAGGCTGCCGGTACCGGCGACGACATCAAAACGGTCGAAGAGGAAATCGAAGAACCTGTTGCTGTGGAGGAAACCCCCGCCGAGGCTGGGGAAGATGTGGCTGTTGAATCTGGTGAGGCTGAAACCAGGGCAGGAGAGTAACCACCCCAAAAATTATGGGAAAGATTCGCATCAACATCCTGGCACGCGAACTGGAGGTCAAAGCCCGGTTAATCCTCGACTATCTGCCCGAGATTGATTTCACCGAAAAGAAGACCCACTCCAGTTCACTCCCGGATGACATTGCCGACAAAGTCCGCGCGCATTTTCGGGGACTGGAAAAGGCGGAAGAAGAGGCCGTCCGCAAGGCTGAGGAAGACAAGAAAGCCGCCGAGCGCGCCGCCGTCGAAAAGGTAGCGAAGGAAGCTGCTGAGCGCGCCGCTGCCGAAGAGGCAGCCAAGCAACCTAAACCTCCTCCGCCTCCTCCCTCGGCTGTGCCATCCCCGGCGCAACAGCTGGCCGCGCCTGGCGCCGTGCAAAAACCTTCTTTGACTCCGGAGAAGCCGCTGGTTCCCGGTCGGCTGCCTTCCCGGGGGAAACCCGGCAGGGGAACACCGCTGCCACCCGGCGCCGCAGGCCGCCCGGGCCGCCGCCCGTCGCCGAGGGCGACGCTGGGGGATGTGACAAGGCTCCAAGCCGGCGCGGACACCCCGGTCCCTGTCGGGCCGGTTCCCGGCAAGCCGATTTATCAGCGCAAGGCTCCCGCCAAGCCCCGCGCTGGACGCAAGCAGCACCTCCAACGGCGGTTTGATGAGGGCGAGCGCCGCCTGATGCACCCGGTTCGGTCGCGTTCCAAGGCCGACCGCGGCAAGCGCCAGCCCATAGTGACCAAAGAGCCGGTTCTGGTCCAACGCGACCCCATCGATATCACTATCACCGAAGGCATCACAGTTAAGGAGCTGGCCGAAAAGTTGCAAGTCCGCGCCAAGGAGGTTATCAAGGCGCTCATGGACCTCGGTACCCTGGCCACTATCAACCAGACATTGGAGTCCAAGGCCGCCACCGAAATCTCCGAAAAGTTCAACGCCACCGTGACGGTTGTCTCCTTTGAGGCTCAGACCCGGCAACCCGAAGTGATCGAGGAGCTCAAAGGAGAAAAGGTCCCGCGCGCCCCGGTAGTTACCGTCATGGGCCATGTGGACCACGGTAAGACTTCTTTGCTTGACGCCATCCGCGAAACCGATGTGGTTGCGGGCGAAGCCGGCGGCATCACCCAGCACATCGGCGCTTACAGTGTTACCACCAAAGACCGCCGCATTGTCTTTATCGATACCCCCGGCCACGCGGCTTTCACCCGCATGCGCGCTCGCGGCGCCGGCGTAACCGATATCGTCATCCTGGTGGTGGCCGCCGATGACGGCGTGATGCCCCAGACCCTGGAAGCCATCGACCACGCTCAGGCGGCCGGGGTGCCCATCATTGTCGCCGTCAACAAAATCGACAAGCCCGGCGCCGAGCCCGACCGCGTCAAAAAGCAGCTCGCCGACCGTGGCCTGATGCCTGAAGACTGGGGCGGGGACACGGTTATGGTGGATGTCTCTGCCAAGGAGAAGACCAACCTCGACCAGTTGCTCGAAATGGTTCTGCTGGTCGCGGATATAAAGGAATTGAAGGCCGTGCCGGAGGCGCCGGGCCGGGGCGTGGTGCTCGAAGCCAGGCTCGACAAAGGGCGCGGGCCGGTGGCCACTGTCCTGGTGCAGGATGGCACCATGCGCCGGGGCGACCCCTTCATCGTCGGTCCGATTTTTGGCAAGGTCCGCGCCATGCTCGATGACCGCGGCCACCAGATTAAAGAAGCCGGGCCCGCCAGCCCTATTGAGGTACTGGGCCTGGCCTCTCTGCCGGAAGCCGGCGACCCCATCCAGGTTGTGACCGACGAGGTCAAGGCCAAGCAGGTGGCCACCTACCGCGAACTGAAGGCCCGCGAAGCCCAGTTGGCTTCCAGTTCGCGCCTTACCCTCGACCACTTGCACGAGCAGCTTGAGGCGGGCGGGGTCAAGGAACTGCCGCTGGTGATCAAGGGTGATGTGCAGGGGTCGGTGGAAGCGCTGAGGGAACAACTGGAGAACCTGGCCACCGAGCAGGTCAAGGTCAAAATTATTCACACCGGCGTCGGCGGCATCACCGAAAATGACGTGCTGCTGGCCTCTGCCTCCAACGCCATCATCGTCGGGTTCAGTGTCCGGCCCGACCGCAAAGCCTCCGGCGTGGCCGAACAGGAAGGCGTGGACATCCGTTTGCACAGTGTCATTTATGAAGTGATTGACGAAATCACCAAGGCCGTTGCCGGTCTGCTGGAACCCACCTTCAAGGAAACCATGTTGGGCCGTGCGGAAATCCGCGACACCTTCCGTATCCCCAAGGTCGGCATGATTGCCGGCTGCTATGTGACCGAAGGCAAGCTGGCCCGCGACGCTAAAGTTCGCGTGCTTCGCGACAGCGTGGTTATCTACGACAGCAAGGTTTCCTCTCTGCGCCGCTTTAAGGAAGATGTCAAGGAAGTGCAGTCTGGTTACGAATGCGGCGCCAGCGTCAGTAACTTTTCCGACGTCAAAGTGGGCGACATACTCGAAGCCTACGTGGTGGAGAAGGTGGCCGTCCCCGTCGCCCAGGCCTGACGGCAGAGCAGGACTGGCGGAAAGCCGGGGAGCACCCGGAGCGAGTAAACCCCGATGGTGGTTGGATTGTTGACATTGGAAGTCCACCTTCCCTACGCACAGTCCCTGAAGGACAAGCGGCAGGTGCTGCGCAGTCTCAAGGACCGGCTCCGCTCGCACTTCAACGTCGCGGTGGCGGAAGTGGACCACCAGGAGCTTTGGCAGCGCGCCACTATTGGCGTGGTCTCCGTCAGCAACGAGCAGGCCTACGTTTCCCGGCTGCTGGAGAACGTCGAAGAAGAGGCCGAAAGAATATTGAACGGCGGGCTGACCAATTCGGAAATCGAAATTTATTAATTCGTCAGGAGGAGAAGATTGTGACTGCGCCGGGCAGGCGGCCCCAGCGGGTGGGGGAACAGATTCGGGAAGAGTTGAGCGCGCTGCTGGTCAGCGGGCTGCGGGACCCGCGCATCGGTTTCACTACTATAACGGAGGTCAGCGTCAGCCCCGACCTCCGCCAGGCCCGCATCTTTTTGAGCGTAATGGGCAGCGCGGAAGAGCAAGAAAAGTCGATTGAGGCCTTCGGCGCAGCACGCCGCTTCATCCGGCGGGAGCTGGCCCACCGGCTCAGTCTGCGGCGCATACCGGAGTTACTTTTCGAGCTTGACCGCACCGCAGAATACGCCGACCACATCAACCACCTTTTGCAGCAGGCATCCGTTCCGGCAACGGAACCGGAGGAAGAGCCGGGCGAAGGAAAAATGGAGAAAGAAGGAAGAGATTGAACGGCGCTTTGGTCATCAATAAACCCGGCGGGAAGACCTCGCACGATGTTGTCGTACAGGTTCGCCGCCTGGTGGGCATTCGCTCCATCGGCCACCTGGGTACGCTCGACCCGCTGGCGACCGGTGTGCTGCCTCTGCTGGTCGGCTCCACCACCCGCCTGCAACGGTTCTATACCTCGCGGCGCAAGGCCTACCGCGGCCGCATCCGTTTCGGCTTTGCTACGGATACCTACGACGCTGATGGCCACGCCCTGAGCGACGACCTGGCGCCGGAAATCCGCCTCGAAGAGGTGAGGCCATACCTCAAGGATCTGACCGGGCGGATTCAGCAGATTCCACCGGCTTACTCCGCCAAGAAAATCAAAGGGGTGGCGGCCCACGAGCTCGCCCGCCGCCGCGAGAAATTCACGCTTGAACCTGTCGAGGTCGAAGTGTATCGGTTTGAAATTACCGGGGTGGAAGATTCCCGTGCCGAGTTCGAGGTCGATTGCAGTGCCGGGACATACATCCGCAGCTTGGCGCACGATCTGGGTAAGCAGTTGGGGTATGGCGCCCACCTGTCAGAGATTTGCCGCACCGCCTCCGGCGAGTTCACCCTCGAACAGGCCGTCACTTTGGAGGATCTGGAGGCCGCCGTCAAAGAGGACCGTCTGGCGCAGGTCATGATTCCACTGGCCGAACTTCTGCAGGATATGCCCCGAGCGGTCGTCAGCCCTGTGCTGGAGCACAAAATTCGTCACGGCAACCGGATCGAATTGAGCGAGTCGCAGATCGAATCCGGACAAACTCAGCTTTCCGTTGACAGCCAGGAGCAGAAGCCTCTGCGTCTGCGCGTCTTTGATCAGTCCAGCCAGTTAATCGCTATCGCCGAAGCGGTCCTTCCCCGCGTGTACAAACCGGTGGTAGTCCTCGCGCCCGCCGCGCAGTCCTGAGAAGATTCTCTGCCGCTAATTTCGTTTCTGTTATCGCCGTCTCGGCTGCTGTGGCTGATTGAGCGGCTGGCGTGGTTGCGGTGGGCGTTGCTGTTGTTGTGGCCGGGCGCCGGGCCGGGCGGGCTGGTTGGGCTGGCGCGGTTGCCCCGGACGGGGGCGGGAACGCGGCCGGGCACGGCGTCGGGCTGGGCCTTTCGGCGAGAACTCCTTTTCCGTTCCCAGATAGATAGCTTTAGTCAGACGGGCATCCCGTTCAACTCCGCGGATGATGTGCGGGGTGAGCAGCACCAGGAACTCGGTTTCGCGTGTGCGCGTCTGCTGGCGGGAGAACAACCGGCCCAGCAGCGGAATCGACCCCAGCACCGGCAGGCCGGTCCGCGTCGGAGTGTTCTCGTGCCCACGCAACCCGGCCAGCACCAGCGACTCGCCCGCTTTCAGCCGCACCTGTTGTTCCATCATGCGTTTGGCCAGGATGGGGATGGAGTTCACGTTCTGGCCCGCCAGTTGTGTGGACTCAATCGTAACTTTCATGCTGACTTCGCGGTTGCCGTGTACGCGCGGCAGCACGGACAGTCTCAGCCCTAAATCTTCATACTGGATGGCAGGTACGGGCGGGCGGAAAAGCCCCTGGTCGATAAGGTCCTGCACCACCTGCGGAATAAAAATGGAAGAAAAAGTTGTGAAGGTTACCGGAAACCGCTCGCCGGCAAAGAACGTGGCTTCCTGCCCGCCGTTGCTTCGCAGAGTGATATGGCGCAGGTTCTTCGTCATGCTCCGGAACTCGGAGAAAGTAACGCTCGTGCCCGGCAGGTTAACCAGGTATTGGCTGCGCCCGCCTCCGATTCCAACGAATCCGATTCCCTGCGCGAGATCAAACCGGTCGCTGAGCAGCACCGCCGGCAACACCCCCTGGTTTACCAGTGCCTGCACCGCCTGCAGAAATTCGAGGGCATTGTCGGTAGGCAGGATGCCGGCGCCCACATGGACCAGTACCGCCAGGTCGGGCGGGAGTACACCCAGGCTGCGCGCCTTTTCTGAATCGACCTCCAGCACCAGCGCGTCCACAAACACCTGACTCCGTTGGGCGGTCCACTGTTCCATCAGGGTGGCCGCGATTTCGAGCCGGTGCTTGGTGTCGCGCAGGGTGACGGAGCTGGTGCGGAGGTCCTGCGCCATGTAGCGGGGCTCGACCATCTCCTGGAGCAGGCGCAGCACCTCGGTCTGCTCCTCGTTGGTGTAGCCCTGGAAGGTGAAGGTCTGCATGTACTGCTGTTCGTACTGCGTGCGGTTTTCGGGAGTGTCATCCAGAATCAGGATGCTGCCGTCTTTCTGCCGCAGCCAGAAAGCGCCGGACAGCGCCGTGGCGGCCTGCAGGGCGGACTCCAGGTCGGCCTCTTTCATTCTCAGGCGCAAGCGGCCCCGCCGGATGCTGCTGCCCATCCGAATCGTGACCTTATAGCGTCGCGCCAGCCGCTGGAAAATCTGCCGGGCGGTGCCAGTCAGGTCGAGTGGATAGATTGCCTGCCGGGTGGAATCCGCCGCCGGTGTTTCCGCCGGGGCAGGGAACGCCCCCGCAAACAGCAGAAGAAGAGCCAGCAAAGTTGTTGGTACCCCACGCATAAGTACAGCAATTGTAACACCGTTCGATCAGGCGCCGTGCGCGCCGCCGCTTTCTTGACAGGGGGGCGGGGGAGGATTACACTGGTATTCCTAGATGCAAATTAGTTGCAACTAGGAATTATTACTGAACGGAGGTTTCAGACCACTACGATGCTCCCGGCCTTTCTAGTTGCGTTGCGCGAAGGGGTGGAAGCCGCCCTCGTTGTCGGAATCTGCCTCGCCTACCTGACAAAAATCGACCGTCTCGAACTCAAGCGTATCGTCTGGTACGCCGTCGGCGCCGCCGGTGTTGCCAGCCTCGCTTTTGCCGCCGCCCTCACCCGTTTTGCCTGGAATGAAGAGACATTTGAAGGAATTTTGCTGCTGGCCGCCGCCGCGCTCCTGGTCACCATGATTATCTGGATGCGTCGCGTGGCCCGCTCACTGCGCGGTGAGATTGAACAAAGAATAGGCCACTTCGCCGAAAAGAGCCGCTTCGCCGTGCCGGGGCTGTTCCTGTTTGTTTTTGTTATGGTGGTCCGCGAAGGCGCGGAAACCGTCCTCCTCTTGCAGGCGGTCCAACTCGACACCGCTGGCTTCTTTCTCTGGACCGGCACCTTTGCCGGCTTCGCCGTCGCCATCGGGCTGGCCTGGTTTTTCTTTCAGGGGACGCTGCCTATCCGGCTCGACCGCTTCTTTGACGCCACCAGCGTCATGCTGGTGGTGCTGGCCGCGCAGCTTACCCTGACCGGCATCCACGAACTCTCCGAGGCGCAGGTTATCCCCAGCGGTCCGGCCATGATGGGTATCCTGGGGCCCATCGTCCGCAACGACATTTTCTTTCTGGCCGTGCTGCTCGGTACCGCCGCCTGGGTGGTGGTGCGGGAGATGCTCCGCGCCCGCCACGCCGCCGCCCCCGCAGAAGGGTTGAACGAATCCGAGCAACGCCTGTTGCGCTGGCGGCAGCAACGCGAGCGCAGCATGATGACCGCTACGGTAGTCACTGTGTTCGTGGTGCTGGTGGCGCTGGCCGCCGACCATGTGTATGCCCGCGCCGCCGCGCAACTCTCCCCCGCTGCCACCGTCGAAGCGGTGGGAGACGAGGTTCGCCTGCCGATAAGGCAACTCGATGACGGCGGCCTGCACCGCTTTTATTTCGAGCAGGGGATCAACTCCGTCCGCTTCATTGTCATCAATCGGCCCGACGGAACGCTGGCCGCCGCACTCGACGCCTGCGAGCTCTGCGGCCCGATTGGCTACTATCAGGACGGCGCCAACGTCATCTGCAAACACTGCGGCGCGGTCATCTACACGCCCTCCATCGGCTTGCCGGGCGGCTGCAACCCGATTCCGCTGGAGTCCCGCCTGGAAGGCGGCGAGCTGGTCATTGCGATTAGCGAGCTGTTTTCCGGCGGCAGCGCTTTCGAGCGTCACTAGGAGATACGATGTTTCTCCGCATGTTGCGCGGTTCTTTCCTGCGCCGCCGCCGCCGCAAAATCCTTGCCGTGCTGGCGCTCTCGCTCGGTATCGGTGTTTCAACCGCTTCGCTGATGGTGGCGGTGGACATTGGCGATAAGGTGGGACGCGAACTGCGCTCCTTCGGGGCCAACATAGTTGTGGTGCCCAAGGCGGACACGTTGCCGCTGGAAATCGGCGGCGTGGACCTGCGCCCGATGAGCGAAGGCAGCTTCCTCCGGGAAGACGAGTTGCCGAACCTCAAAACTATTTTTTGGCGGCATCACATCCTCGCTTTTGCGCCGTTCCTCTATCAGCCCGCCACTTTGCCCGGTGGCGAGTCGGTGGTGCTGGTTGGCACTTGGTTCAACCATGAGTTTTCCCTCGGTGACGGCTCCACCTTTGCTACGGGACTGCCGCAGGTGAACGAGAGCTGGGAGGTCGAAGGCGCCTGGCCTGACGACGCTCCCGCCGATGTTCCTGACGGCGTAGAACAACCGCAGGCGGTGGTGGGAGCCGCGCTGGCTAGCAGGTTCGGCTGGCAGCCGGGGCAGGAAGTAGAAATCCGCTTCAGTAACGGACGCGCCTTGCAGTTGATCGTTAGCGGGGTGCTTGCCACCGGCGGCGATGAAGACCGGCAGATACTTGTCCCGTTGCACTGGTTGCAGCAGGTCACAGGTCACCCCGGCGAGTTCCGCCGTTTGCAGTTGAGCGCGCTGGTCAGCCCGGAGGACGCTTTCGCGCGTCAGCACCCCGGCAGCATGACCCCGGCGGACTATGACCGCTGGTACTGCACTCCCTATGTGAGTTCCATCGCGCTTCAGGTGGAAGAGGTGCTGGAAGGCTCCGATGCCCGCGCCGTCCACCGCGTAGCGCAGGCGGAAACCGCCATCCTTTCGCGGGTGGAGCGGCTGCTGGGTCTAATCAGCTTTGCCGCGCTGGCCGGCGCCGGACTGGCCGTCCTGAGTACGATGACTACCACCGTCCTCGAACGCCGGGGCGAAATCGCCCTGATGAAAGCGCTGGGCGCGGCCAACTCTCTGGTGGGCGGGGTCTTCGTCGCTGAGGCGGTTGTGCTGGGGCTACTCGGCGGACTGGCCGGGTACTTCGCCGGAGTCAAGGGCGCTGACCTCATCGGTCAGAGCGTGTTCGGCGCGGCGGTGGAAGGCAAGCCTGCCTTGCTGCCGGCCATGCTCGCTCTTTCTTGTATCGTCGCGTTGATCGGTGTGCTGCTGCCGCTGCGGCAGGCCGAGCGCACCAATCCTGCCCTGGTTCTGAAGGAGCGCTAAAGATGTTTGCCCGCATGGTGAGCCGGGGTTTGTGGCAGCGCAAGAGCCGCGCTTCCGTGGCGGTGCTGGCGCTGACGCTGGCGGCCACGCTGATTACCGCTCTGCTCAACCTCTACGTGGATGCGCGCCGGAAGATTGAATCGGAGTTCAAGCTCTACGGCGCCAACGTGATGGTTTCTCCTCGTGTTGCTACTGGCTTGGGCGGACGTAGCGAGCGTAGCGGAACCGTGGAGTTGCTGCCGCTTTCCCTCGCGCATGAGATGGAAAAGAATTTCCAGCCCGGCCAGTTGGAATCGGTTGTCCCCAACCTCTACGCCGTTGTCGAAAGTAAAGGTGAGAGCGTGGTTCTGGCCGGGACCTGGCTCGACCAGTTTGCTCACCTGGGCGGGTTTGAAGTCCGGCAGGGAAGCGCTCCGGCGGAGCGGGAAGACAGCCGCTGCTGGCTGGGGGTAGCTGCCGCCGAAAGGTTCGCTGCCGGGGCCGGGGACACACTGGAACTCAAGTATCGCGATGCCACGCTCGCATGTACTGTGGCAGGTGTGCTGGAAACCGGCCAGGCCGAGGACAACCAGGTACTCGCTGGGTTGGATACGGTGAAGCCGCTGCTGGGTTCCGCCGACAGGGTTAATGTAATTCTGGCGCGCGCTACCGGTGACGCCTCGCAAATCGAACAGACCGTGGCCGAGTTGAACGCGGCCTTGGCCTTGGGGTCGGTAACTCCACTGCGGCAGATTACCGAGTCGGAGTTTCGCGTGGTGGACCGTATCCGCAGCGTCGCCCTGGGGACGACACTGGTGGTTTTGGTGATTACCGCGCTCTGCGTGCTGGCCACCATGACCTCGCTGGCGTTTGAACGGCAGAAGACCATCGGCACGCTCAAAGCCATGGGAGCATCGAACGCCCGCATCAGTCTGATTTTTCTGAGCGAGGGGGCGACGCTGGCGATGATTGCTGCTCTGCTTGGATTTGGTCTGGGTCTGGGGCTGGCGGCGTGGCTGGGCGGGGCGTTGTTTGCCGCGGAGGTCAGTATCCGCTGGATAACGTTGCCGTGGGTGGTGGCCGTCACGCTGGCAATTTCGCTGGTGGGCACACTGTTCCCGGTGCGGCTGGTGTGGCAGACGCAGCCGGCGGTTATCCTGCGGGGAGAATGAAAATGCCGTTAATCAATATTCAAAACCTGACCAAGATTTACAACGGTGTCACTGCTCTGAGCGACGTCAGTTTCGAGGTGGACGAAGGCGAGTGGCTGGCGGTGATGGGCCCTTCGGGCTCGGGCAAGACCACGCTGGTCAATATGCTGGGCGCGCTCGATACCCCCAACGCGGGCGAGGTTTTCTTCGACGGCACGGACATTGGCCAGTTGAAAGAAGGCGAGCGCACGCGCTTCCGCACCGAAAAGATTGGCTTCGTTTTCCAGCAGTTCCACCTGGTCCCGTACCTGACCGCGCTGGAAAACGTCATGCTCTCGCAGTACCTGCACAGCATGACCGACGAGGAGGCGGCCCGCCGCGTGCTCGACCGTGTTGGGCTGGGGCACCGGCTCGGCCACCTGCCCGCCGAGCTTTCTACCGGCGAACAGCAGCGCGTGGTCATCGCCCGCGCTTTAATCAATCAGGCAAAACTGATTCTGGCCGACGAGCCCACCGGCAACCTGGACGAGCAGAACGAAGCGGTAGTGATGCAACTCTTCCATGAACTCCACCGCGATGGCCACACCATCGTCATGGTCACGCACGATCCCACCATCGGGCGGCTGGCCAACCGGCGCATTGAGCTCGCCCACGGCCGGTTGAGCAGCATCACCGTCTATCGCGACGAGCATGACGAGTTGATTGACCACCTGCTGGAAGAAATCTGGATGCTGCGCGAGGGCAACCAGTCGCCCGAGGTCGCCAAGCTGCTCCGCACGCAGATACTCGATGTCAGCGGTACGCTCAAGCGGATGGAAAAACTGGGACTGGTCCGGGTGGAGGGCGACGAAGTGCAGTTCACCGCCAGCGGGGAGGACCGCGCCCGCGACGTCATCCGCCGCTACCGGCTGGCTGAGCGCCTCTTCCGCGATACCTTTGCGCTGGGTGTGACCGAGGCGGAATCCAATGCCTGCAAGTTCGAGCACATCCTGAGTCCGGTGGTTACAGAAAAGATTTGCAATTTTCTCGGCCACCCGGATACCTGCCCGCACGGGCAGCCGATTCCGCCGGGCGACTGCTGCGCCGGCGTAACCGAACCGGTTCTGCCGGGTCAGTAACCGGGCGTGGATCCCCGCAAGGTTTTTCTCATCCAACCAAATGGCGGTCCGTCCGGACCGCCGCTGGTTCGCACCGGTGGGCGAACTTAGGTTAGACTTGGCATTCATCTATTTTCCATACGCCGGGCCAAGTTTGCGCTGTTTTCCGGCCTCAATGAGAGGAGAGAGGAATGGTTCATAAGGTAATCGTACTGGGTTCGGGTTGCGCCGGTTGCACGGCAGCCATTTACACTGCCCGAGCCAACCTGACGCCGCTGGTGCTGGAAGGGCACGAGCCGGGCGGGCAGTTGTCGCTCACCACCGATGTGGAAAACTACCCCGGCTTTCCCGACGGCGTCCAGGGCCCGGAGTTGGTGCAGCGGATGAAGCAGCAGGCGCAGAAGTTCGGTTCTTCTTTCCGCATGGAAAACATCATCGAAGCCGATTTAAGCAAGCGGCCATTCACCGTCAAGACCAGCAAGGACACCTACCAGACGGAAGCTCTCATCATCGCCACCGGCGCCTCCGCCCGGATGATCGGACTCGAAAACGAATCCAAGCTGCTCGGGCACGGCGTTTCCACCTGCGCCACCTGCGACGGCGCGTTCTTCCGTGACCAGGAAGTGATTGTGGTGGGCGGGGGCGACAGCGCCATGGAAGAGGCGCTCTTCCTGACCAAGTTCGCCGCCAAGGTGCATATCGTCCACCGCCGCGACGAGTTCCGCGCCTCCAAAATCATGACTGACCGGGCCATGAGCCATCCCAAGATCGAAGTGATTTGGAACACGGTGGTGACGGACATCTACGACGTGGAAAAGAACACCGTCAACGGCGTCCGCCTGCGCGACACCCAGACCGGCGAAGAAAAAGACCGGAAGATTGACGGCGTGTTCGTCGCCATCGGGCACAACCCCAACACGGAAGTTTTCAAAGGTCAGCTCGACATGACGCCCACCGGCTACCTGATTGTCCAGAAAGGTTCACGCACCAGCGTCGAGGGGGTGTTCGCCGGGGGCGATGTACACGACCACGTTTACCGGCAGGCTATCTCGGCCGCCGGGTCGGGCTGCATGGCCGCTATCGACGCCGAGCGCTGGCTCGAAGACCAGGCGCACAAATAA
>CBDUYQ010000002.1:0-17572 GCA_965371475.1 uncultured bacterium | reverse complement strand
CGGCCAGTGGGTGTTGAAGGTCGAGCCCAACCATTCCACCGTGGGGTTTTCTATTCCTATCATGGGCGGGATCACCAAAGTCACGGGGAAGTTCATCGGGATGGAGATAGAAATACGTTATGACGAGGATGACATTACGAAGTCATCGGTTGAAGTTGTGCTGAAGGCCGACACCATTGATACCGGCATCGATGACCGCGACCGGGATTTACAAGGCCCAAAGTTTTTTGACGTGGCCAACCACCCAACCATCACCTTCAAAAGCAGCAAGGTAGAGAAGCGCGAGGAGGGATTTGTGGCCTTTGGCGACCTGACCATGCGCGGCGTGACCCGGCCCATGGCGATCCCCTTTGTGTTCAGCCAGGTGACGAAGAGCAAGGAAGGCCGGCTGCGTATGGGTGTTGTAGCGAGTGTCACGCTTAACCGGCAGGACTTCGGCGTGGGCAGCGACTGGGTACACAGCGCGGTGCCGAACTTCATTGGGGATGAGGTAACAGTTGAGATGTTCGTCTATATCCGGGGCAAAAAGGCAAAGGCCGACTAACCTGGTCTGCTCCGCCAGTTTTTCCTGTAACACGCAGATTGTTTTCGTCGTATAATCCTTCGATATTCTGGATAGTAAGGAGGGGCGGCGCTATGCGTATAAATCTGCAAACCTGTTTCCGGTGGACGGTAAGCATCATTGCGCTGACGGCGATGGTTTTTAGCGGTGCCTACCTTTTCGCCGACGAGAAGGCGGGGGAGGAGCGATTTGCCGAGAAATCCGTCATTGCATTTGTGAACGTCAACGTGATTCCCATGGACCGGGAGCAGGTGCTGGAAAACCAGACCGTGGTGGTACGGGACGGGCGCATTGCCGCCGTGGGTCCCGCGGATTCCACCAAGATTCCTGATGGCGCCACCAGGATTGACGGGCAGGGTAAGTACCTGTTGCCGGGCCTGACCGAGATGCATGGCCACGTCCCGACGCCGAACTCCCCCTACCAAGCAGAGGACGTAGCTTTTCTTTATGTGGCCAACGGAGTGACCACCGTCCGGGGGATGCTCGGGCACCCCAGTCACCTGGAGTTTCGCCAGCGGGTGGCGAGCGGCGAGGTGCTGGGCCCGACCTACTACCTTTCCGGACCGGCGGTGAGCGGCAACCCGCGAGCGTGGGGTGAACTCAAGACCGAAGCGGACGGCGCAGCGGTGGCGCGGAAGATTCACGAGGCCGGTTATGAGGCCGTCAAGGTCCACGAAGGGCTGTCCCCGGCGGCTTACGAAGGCGTGATGCGCGCGGCAGCGGAACTCGGTTTGTTGACCGGCGGGCACGTGCCTAACGACGTCGGGTTGCTGAAAGTGATTGAGATGCGGCAGGGGACTGTCGAGCACCTGGACGGGTACATCCAGGAGATGGTGACCGACGACGCGCCGGCGCCTGCGCCGGGACTGTTCCAGCCGGAGCTGGTCAATTATGTGGACGACAGCCGGTTGCGCGTGCTGGCGGAGAAGATTCGGGATGCCGGGGTGGGCAACGTCCCGACCGCTTCGCTCTACCTGAAAATTTACGGTCTGGATAGCGGTGAGAGGATGTCGGAGCGGCCGGAGATGGTTTATGTTCCCCCGCGGCTTCTGGAGGCGTGGGTGCAGGCAAAAAACCGGCGGGGAGAAAACGCGCCGTCCAGGGAGACTGTGGAGAAGCTGTTTGCGCTTAACCGGAAGATCATCAAGGTGCTGCAAGAGGTGGGAGCGAAGATATATCTGGGGTCGGACTCGCCCCAGATTTTCCAGGCGCCGGGCTTTTCGCTGATGGATGAGTTGAGGGAGATGGTTGCCGCCGGGCTGACGCCCTACCAGGCACTGGAGGCGGGCACACGGGTTTCCGCTGAGTTTCTGGGCAAGTTCGACAAGTTCGGTATGGTCAAAGAGGGTTATCGCGCCGACCTGGTGCTGCTGAACGGGAACCCGTTGGAGCGGCTGCGGAACATCCAGCGGCGCGCCGGAGTGATGGTAAACGGCCACTGGCTGAGCCGGGAAGAGCTGCAGGAGGGTTTGCAAGAGATGGCGAAGCGGTTCCGGGCGGAATAAAGCTGCCGGTCAGTTTTTATGGGTGCTCGATGCCTTCGATGGTGCGGTAGGTGTCGCGGGCGATGAGTAGTTCTTCGTTGGTGGGGATGACGTAGATTTTGGCGCGGCTCTTGGCGGTGGAAATCTCAGCTGCTTCTACTGCTGCGGGGCCGGAGGCGTTGTTGTTCTTCTTCGGGTCGAGTTCGTAACCCAGTTCTTCCAATTTTTCGCAGGCCATCTCCCGAATCTCCGGCGAGTTCTCTCCTATGCCGCCGGTAAAGACCAGCCCGTGGACCTCGCCCAGCGTCGCGGTGTAGGCCCCGATGTATTTCCGCAGGCGGTAGCAGAAGACGTCCACGGCCAGCCGGGCGCGCTCGTGGCCCTTGCGGGAGGATTCCAGCAGGGTGCGCATGTCGCTGGTCTCGCCGCTGATGCCCGCCAGACCGCTGAAGCGGTTGAGCAGGGTGGAGACATCCTGCACGGTCATTTCCTGATCGGTCATCAGGTGGAGCAGGATGGCCGGGTCCACATCACCGGGGCGGGTGCCCATTACCAGACCTTCCAGCGGGGTGAAGCCCATGGAGGTATCCACCGAGCGGCCGTACTGGATGGCGGTAACCGAACAGCCATTACCGAGGTGGCAGGTGATGAGGTTGGTGTCGGCGCGGGCCAGGCCGGTCAGTTGGCTGAAGCGGTAGGCGACGTAGCGGTGCGAGGTTCCGTGGAAGCCGTAGCGGCGGATGCGGTGGCGGCGGAAGTAGTCGTAGGGCAGGGCGTAGAGGTAGGCCCGGGCGGGCATAGACTGGTGAAAGGCGGTATCGAAGACTGCGACTTGCGGCTTGCCGGCGAAAATTTCCGCGCAGACGTTGTAGCCCTTGAGGTTGTGGGGATTGTGGAGGGGGGCGAGGTCGGAGGCCTCTTCGATTTTCTCCACCACCGCCGGGGTGATGCGTTGCGAACTGTGGAAGTCGCCGCCGTGGACAACGCGGTGCCCGACTGCGTCAATGTCTTCGGGACTGGCCGCCGCGCCGGTGTGCTCGAGCACGGAGAGGACCTTTTGGATAGCCGCGTGGTGATCGGGCAGTTCAATGCCGGTATCGCGGTGGGTGCGCGAGCCTGCTTCGCAGACAACCTGGGCCCCCTCGGCGCCAATCTTATCGACATGGCCCCGGGCGAGGATCCGGTCCTGGTTGCGGTCAATGTGTTCCAGGTCAGTTTCTATGAGTTGGAACTTAATGGTGGAACTGCCGCAATTGAGGACGAGTATCTTCATAGCCGGGTAAACAGTTTAATCCAGTTGCGGACCTTGCCGCTGCCGGTTATTGTAGTCTTATCGTAGGTCGGGTTGCCAGGAGGAACAGGGCGTGAAAAAACTGCGCGTGATTTTGTGGCCGATGGTTTTGATTCTGGCGGCGGGGTCGTGGTCGCCCGCCCCGGCGAAGGACTCGGACGACATCGAGAAGGTCCTGGTGGCGGTGGTGGAAGCTTTCCGCACCGGGGACTATGAAACCATGGAGAAGTACTACGACAAGGACTGTGTGGTGGTTTCCTCGGCCAGCTACAGCTCGCCGGTAGTCGGCTGGGAGAATGTGGTCCAAGGCTACCGGGCGACGCACGCCCGGCTGACCAGCGCGGAGATGATCCGGGAGAACACGATCATCCGCTGGGAGGGAAAAATCGCCTGGGTGACCTACCAGTGGAAGTTTTTCCAGACGGTGGGAGAAAAACCCTCCGCGTTCCAGGGACACACCACGCTGGTGCTGGAAAAAAAGCGGCGGCGCTGGCGCATCGTGCACAACCATACTTCGGCGATCCCCGTGCCGGGGAATGTAGCACCGGCCTCCTGAGGGCCGCCGTTCTACTGCGAAAGCTGCTGGAAGATCCAGGCGCCGAAAGTCGTCACGCCGAGCACCACAGAGGCGACCAGCGAACCCAGGAAATAGGGGCGCAGCCTGTCCATCTGCTGAAAGACTTCCGATTGCTCTCTTGCCAGGTGAGCTTCACTTTCGTCGATGAAGAGTTGCTCATCTTCGTGCAGACCGACCATGGATTGGTAGATCCAGATCAGGAAGAAGACAACGGTAACGGCCGCCCAAACTACCAGCAGTCCCATCACGAGAGAAACAGCTATTAGCATTGGTTTCCCTCCCCTACGAGAGTATTCAACAAACAACCAACGTATCGCCATTGTAGCACTTGGGGGGAGGGGAGGGGAGAAATTTCGGCGGGCCTGCAAGCGGTCGGGCGGCCGGGGGCGCTCAGGAGGAGGCAGGGTCCCAGAGAGGGGACTCGCCGTCCAGGACCTCCACGCCGATGTTCCACATGCCTTCGAGGGGGAGCGGGGCGGTCCAAACCACCTTGAAATTGCCGTCTTTGCCGTTCTGCGAATTGTGGATGGATATCTTGCTCCCCACTTTGAGGTCCGACTTGGATTTGAGCAGGGCGCCTTTCTGGCTGGCGGCCACGGCTTCGGCCGTTTCCTCATAGGGCACACCTTCGGAGGTTTCGCCTTTGATTTCGACGGTCAGATGCAGGACGAGGCGGTTGGCCTTGCGGCGATCCGAGGTGCCGCGGTCAGCGGAGCGGCGATCCCGGGCTGGTTCCGTTGTAGCGTCAGTCATAAAGCCCCTTGTTTCTGGCAGCGAAGTCCCTGCTTTTATACGCTTCCTCTTGAGCCGAGTCAACCTGAAAGGCAGGATATAGCAAACTGAGACCGGGTGGGAATTTTTGATTGACAGGTAACGGCGCAAGGGGGAAACTGCCTCTATTAGCTGTTTTCGCTTCTAGAGTGGGATAGCAGGGAAGTCACGAGGCGTGGGTTGGGTTTTACCTGTCTTGGCCCCATGGTTCCTCCCGGCTCGAGCGGCGAAGTTGCAAGATGGGGAGCGTTTGAGAAAACCGGCCAGAAATACGCCGCAGTTCTTTAAGGTGGGGTTGCTGCACGTCCTGCTCATCCTCCTGTTACTGCTCCTGTTTCCCGTGCCGCCGGTTCTGGCTGCGCCGGAAGAGAAGCCGCCGACTGAAAAAGCGCCGGTCTCCCACCCCGATACGAAACCGGCAGAAACCCCGGGGGAAGAGGCCCGGCCCGATACTGAACCTGAACTTATCCCCTTACCTGTGTTCACAGGAGTTTTTCTTCCCGCGCTGCAATCCGTGCCGGGCGTCCGCAGCCCGGTCAGCCGCAACCCGGATGCCGGAGAGTGGTTCCTGGAACTACGGTACCGGGTGAACGACACCGAGCTGGCCGGTAATGTTGCCCGTTCGTTCCTGCACGGCGGGACCAACCACCACTCCGAAGTAACTCTCCTGCGGAAAGTTCCGATCCTGGGGTTCGGGGAGATCGAGGCGATGGGTTTGTTCCGTTACACGGACGACCCGCGGGTGGACCCGGAGGTCAACAGTTTGCAGCGCGGCTACCTGCGCTTCACCGGCCCGGGCTTTGAGGTGAACTTCGGAGACTACCTGACCAACTACTCCCGCTTCAGCTTTAACCAGAACACCAAGGGGCTGAACATCTGGAAGCAGACCGGGTCATTCAAGTTTACCGGAACGGCGGGAGTGTTTGTGGACCGCTGGGGATCGATTTTCAAAAAGTTCAACAAGTTCACCGACCCCACTTTGACGCCGGACCCGCGATTTCCGAGCAAACCGTTTACCCGCCTGGTGCTGGGTTTCCGGGCCGAGCAGCGTATCGACGAAAACTCTTTTGTGGGACTGAACCTCGTCCAGGGGAGAGACCTCCGGGGGTCGCTGCCGCGCGAAGCGGAGGTGCGGCCCGTGGTGAACAATGTATTGAGCCTGGACACCAGCATTCGGGTGGGACGGGACTTCACGGTGGCGGGGGAGGTGGCCCTGAGTTTTTCCCAGTTTGACTCCCGTCTCCAGCCCGGCGGGACAGGGAGCAATGCCGCCCGGTTCGAGATGAGCCACCGCGCCGGGCGGGCATCCTGGCGGGTGGACTATGCGCTGTTCCGGCCCAACTTTTTCTCCGTCAACGCCCGGCAGGTGCAGGACCTGCAGGACTTTTCCGCCCGGGGCAGCGTGGACCTGGGGGCGAACACCGTCCTCAACCTGAGTTTCCGCCATACCAATGACAACCTGCCGGGCCTGCCGGTGGTAGTCACGCCCGAAGGTTTTATTGAGCCCGTGGTTTTGACCAACCCGGTGCGGACCCGGGTGGGAGCTGCCGGCCTGGAGCGGTTCAACCGCATTGTGGATGAGAACCTCAACCCGCTGACGACTACCGTGCAAACGCCGGAAGCCCGGCTGACCTTTCGCCGCCTGCCGCCGGGGAGGACGATGCAGGTGAACTTCGGTTACCGCGAGCGCCGGTTCCGCACCAACAATGAGGGCAGCTTCAGCCCGACCACGGGCGGCCCGTTGTTCCGCGAGCGGATTACCCGGATACCGTTCCTGGACCTGGAGTGGTCGATGCAGAGCACCCAGCTGGGACTTTCGTATGAGTACCGGCAGAACCGCGACCGGGTGACTGCCTTGAATTCGACCTTTACCAACCGGTTCGTTGGCAACTACCGCGGCACCTACTTCCTGGGGAACTGGATTGTCAGCCCGATGTTCCGGTTTGAAACCGAGCCGGAAGGCAAGAATTTGGAATGCCAGGATGCCGACCGGCAGGAAATCGCCGGCAACAACTCGCTGTGTTTTCTGACGACCGCGCTGGACTTCCCCGGGCGCGACCAGACCCGGTCTTACCAGGGTTCGCTGGAGGTGGATTTTCCCAAGTATTTTCTCCTGGAGCTTCTCTACCGGGAACTGAACGCCCAGCTGCTGACCACCTTCACGCAAGACGACGTGACCGACCTGAACGGGGACGTTGTCACGGTGCGGTTTCTCGGCAACGGCGGGTACCGGCGCCCGTACGGGCGGGCGGCGCTGACACTCAAAATCAAAAACAGCGAGGACCACACGCTGGTGGTTTCGTTCGAACGCGGGGTCAATACGTTTTTGAACCCCGACCCTACCGTATCGGATGAGCGCAGCTTCCGGGAAAACGTAATGCAACTGGAGTATGTAATTCGCTGGCGGCGGTAGCCACCCGGAGGATTCTCCGAGTGGCGAGGAGAGAACCGTGATAAAGCAGAACAGAGAGTTTTGTTCGGTGGCCGCGTTATTGTTGCTGGGCGGCTGTCTGGCGGGTTGCTCGCCGACCGCTAAAAACCCGCCTTCCTCTGCTCCCGCTTCCGCACCTGCCCCGACTTCTCAGCCGCCGGAGGCCCGGCCGGCGCCTCTCCCTCCGGTTTCCACCACCGGCAGGGGGGAAGAGAACGAGGGGCGCAATACGCGGCGACGGGTAAGCCGCGTATTGCGGAATTACACCAACGGGATGGAAATGATGAGCTCTTCGGCGGCACTGGCCATGGTAGACCGTGACCGGTTTTTCGATTACCCGCGCTTCGAGGAGGAGCTGACCAACTTCCTGCGGTCGCTGGGCGAGATGCGGCTTTTCGTCCGGGAGGTCAACACGCAACTGGAAGACAGCAGCGCCGTGATGGTCGTCGATGTTCGGATGGTGTTTACCTCGCGGCAGGACCCGAGCCTGCGGGGAGAACGCTCCAGCCAGATTACGTTTGATTTTCAACGCACCGACCGCGGCTGGAAAATTATTGAGATCAACCCGAGGAACTTCTTTTTGCCTTAGAACCCGGGCAAGAGAAATGGTGCCGAAGAAGGGACTCGAACCCCCACGGGCGTAAAGCCCACTGCGACCTGAACGCAGCGCGTCTGCCAATTCCGCCACTTCGGCACGGCCAAGTTACTCCCCGAAGCCGAGTGCCGGGGAGGAACTAACTTCATTTTGCCAAGCGGGAAATTTCGTGTCAACCCGCGGAGTTTGTCCTCCAGGAAAGGGATAGTGCGGTAGAATCACCGGATGAAGATTTGCTCGTTTCTTCCTTCGGCCACGGAAATCCTCTACGCCCTCGGGCTGGAGGACGATTTAGTGGGTGTGACTTACGCTTGCGACACCCCCGCGGGGAGCGCCAAGCCGGTAGTTGTCCGCAGCCGCATACCGGCGAGCGCCGACAGCGCCGAGATTGACCGTAGCGTCCGCGAGTACCTCTCCCGGGGCGAGAGCCTCTACTCCGTGGACGAGAAGCTCCTCACGGAGCTTGCCCCGGACCTGATAGTCACCCAGGACCTCTGCCATGTCTGCGCCGCCTCGCCCGACGACCTCCCGGCCGCACTGGCCCGCCTGCCAAAGGAACCCAGAGTCCTTACCCTCTCGCCCAAGACTTTGCCGGAGGTCTGGGTGGATATTCTCACCGTCGGCGAAGCTACCCGGCACCTGGGGCCGGCTGCCGACCTGGTCGAAGACATCCGGCGGCGGATGCAGAAGGTCGAAAATGCCCTGGAAGGCATCACGGAGAGGCCCCGGGTGCTGTGTCTGGAGTGGCTCCACCCGCCGTTTGTGGGCGGCCACTGGGCGCCGGACATGGTGGCGCTGGCCGGCGGCGAGGATGTGCTGGGCAGAAGTGGCCACCCTTCGTTTACCGTCACCTGGGAGCAGGTGCTGGAGAGCCGCCCGGAGGTCATCCTGGTTTGCCCCTGCGGGTTCGGACTGGAGGAGGCGGTGGAAGAGTTCCGCGCCCTCAGCCTCCCGGAAGGCTGGGCCGGCCTGCCGGCGGTGCAGGCGGGCAAGGTCTTTGCCGTCGATGCCGATCACTACTTCTCCCGTCCCAGCCAGGGGCTGGCGGGGGGTGTGGAGGTACTGGCCCACCTTCTCCACCCGGACAGGTTCGAGCAGGCGCCTCCGCCGGGTATCTTGGCCCAGTTATCCTAGACCCCGGTCATAAACCCTTCCTTCCAGCGAAAAGGTCTGGTATTGTACTTCCATCGGAAGGTTGGGGAGTAGCACCGTATGGGCAACACCATAAAAGTCGGCATTGCGGACGACCATCCTGTCTATCGTCTGGGGATACGCGCCCTCCTGGAGCCGGAAAGCGACCTGACCCTGGTGGGCGAGGCTGCCAATGGCATGGAAGCCATGCTCCTGCTGGAGCGGTATGACCCGGACGTCCTATTGATTGACCTTCAGATGCCCGTGATGGACGGCCTGGAGGTCCTGAGCGAAATTGCCAAGCGCAAGCTGCGGGTCCAGACCATCGTCCTGCTTTCCGAGGCGGTGCGCGACAAGGCGGTGCGCGCCGTGCGGCTCGGCGCTCGGGGACTTTTGTTCAAGGAGCAGAACGCCGAGCTTCTGCCGAAAAGTATCCGCAAAGTTTCGCAGGGCGAGGTCTGGATTGATAATCCCATCCTGAGCGAAGCGCTTGAGTCGCTGGTCAAAAAGCCGCCCACGGCAGGCGGGAGCAAGCAGGCCGGCGGCCTCTCTACCCGGGAGCTGGAGGTGGTGCGTTGCGTTTCCATGGGCCTGCGTAACAAGGAGGTGGCGGACAAGCTGGGTGTCAGCGAAGCCACGGTAAAAAACCACCTCACCAGCGTTTACTCCAAGCTGGGAGTTTCCGACCGCCTCGAACTGATCCTCTACGCTATCCACAATAAGATGGTGACTGTCTGAGTCATTTTTCCCCGTCCCGCCCGTTTCTGTTAGTGTGAGTACTGATGAGCCCCCGCCAACGCCTTCGTCCCCTTTCCGCCTCCGACGTGGAAGCAGCCCTGGAAGAGGCCCGTTACCCCTTAAGTCCGGCCGAGCTGGCGAGCAAGTTGAAGGTGCAGTCCGCCGGGCGCACCGCCCTCAAAAAACACCTGCAGCAGTTGGTGCGGCGGGGTTCCGTGGCCGAAGTCCGTTCCGGGCGTTACATTCTCGCCAGCCGTAAGCGCGGCCAGGAAAAAAAGAAGCGGACGGCGGCGAGGCCTTCGGCAGCGTCTTCCCGGGATATGGTCCGCGGGCGGCTCACCATGCACCGCGACGGTTACGGGTTCGTCATTCCCGATGAACCTGTCGAAGGGCTGGAAGGCGACGTTTTTATCCCCCCCAACGCCAGCGGCGACGCCATGCACGGCGACCGGGTGCGCGCGCAGATTCGCCGCCGGGGCAGGAGCCGGGGAAGGGCGGAGGGCACGATTATCGAGGTGGAGAAGCGCGCCCACCCCACCATCGTCGGTTTGCTCCGGCTGGGGCCGAAAGAGAGCCTGGTGGAACCCTACGAGCAGCGCTTGCAACAGGAGATTGTCATCCCCCCCGGAAGGGAGAGCCCGCCGAAGGAGAAACTTTCCCGCAAAGCGCTCGAGGGCGCCGTCGTCAACGTAGAAATCACACGCTACCCGAAGGGCAGCGGCCGCTCCGAAGGCCGTGTGGTGGAGGTGCTGGGCCACCCCGGCGAGTTCGGCGTCGATATCGAAATGGTTATCCGCAAGTACCACCTGCCGTTTCAGTTCGACCAGGATGTGCTACGGGAGGCGCGCAAGGTTCCGGCACAACCGCACCGGGAGGATGTGGCGCGGCGGCGCGACTTCCGCCACCTCCCCATCGTTACCATCGACGGCGAAGACGCCAAGGACTTTGACGACGCCGTCCGTGTTGCCCGGATGGAAAACGGCCACTACATGCTGCACGTCCACATTGCCGACGTGGCCCATTACGTCCGGCCCGGCGCCGAGCTCGACCGCGAGGCCCGCCTGCGCGGGACCTCGGTGTACTTCCCTGACCGCGCCGTCCCGATGCTGCCGGAAAAACTCTCCAACGGGGTCTGCTCGCTCCGCCCCGACGAAGAGCGGCTGGTAATGAGCTGCCTGATGGAATTCAGCGCGCAGGGTGAGGTGGTGCGTTACTGGCTGGGGGAAGGGGTTATCCGGTCGGCGGCGCGCATGACCTACACCGGCGTCAACAAAATTCTGGAGGGAGACCCCAAAGCGCTGGAGAAGCACCGCGCCCTGGTGCCGGAGTTTGAGCGGATGCGCGAGCTGGCTCTCATCCTGAATGAAAAACGTGAGCGCCGCGGTTCGATTGACTTTGACCTGCCGGAGCCGGTAATCCGTTTTGACGAGAACGGGCGGATGACCGGCATCACCCGCAGCGAGCGCAACATCGCCAACCGCATCATTGAGGAGTTTATGCTGGCGGCCAATGAAACCGTGGCGCGGTTTCTGTCCGAGCAGGGCGTAGCTTCGCTCTCCCGCGCGCACGATTTTCCCGAAGCCAAAAAGGTGCTCGCGTTTGAAGAGATTGCCGCGACCTTCGGCTACTCCTTCGGGCTGAGCGAAAAGACGGTCCGGAAGTTCCAGGTCACGCGGCGGCGCGCCGGACAAGGGAAACGGCAGCCCCGCGAGGTCGAGCGGCCGGAGAAGGTGAAGATTACTCCGTTCCATTATCAGCGCCTGACCGAGAAAATCGCGGGCAAGCCGGAGGAGAGGATCCTGAGCTTCCTGATGCTGCGCTCGCTCAAGCAGGCGGTCTATACCGAGGAACAGCGCGGCCACTTTGCCCTGGCGGCGCCCTTCTATACCCATTTCACTTCACCCATCCGGCGCTACCCCGACCTGGTGATCCACCGGCTGCTCAAGTGGACGCTCAAAGATCTGGGGGCGGTGCAGGAAGGCGCGCTGTTTTACGAAGGGACGTTCTCCGAAGCACCCGCGCCCGGCAAAGGCAAAAAGAAAACGCGCGGGCTGCTCAAGCTGGATGAGTTGCGCACGATTGCCACCGAGTCTTCCGAAGCCGAGCGCCGCGCCGAGGAGGCCGAAAGGGAACTGATTGACATCAAGAAGCTCGAATACATGCAGCAGCATCTGGGCGATGAGTTCGAGGGCCTGATTACCAACGCCGCCCGCTTCGGCTTCTGGGTGGAACTCTACGACATGTTCGTCGAGGGAGTCGTCCCGCTGGAAACGCTCGACCCGCGCGCCGACTACCAATTTCGCGAGGCCACCCGCAGTTTGGTCCCTGGCCGCAAGAGCCGCGCCAAAAACGCTCCCGCCTACCGGATAGGGGACCGGGTGAAGGTCCGGGTGGACAGGATCGACATGATGGCCCGGCGGGTCCAGTTCTCGGTCCTGGGCCATACGGCGGGCAAGGCGAAATCCGGTAAAATATAAGTTTCACCGCAAAATTCCTGCGTTTTAGCCTTCCAATAGCAATCTTATCTGGCATTTCCGGCTGGTACGGTGTATCGTATATATATTATAGATGGGGCGTAGCAGGCTTCCTCTGTGGGTTGTCGGCTGTGTCCGGTCGGTGCAGTCATAATTTATTTGGGGAGACTGAAGTATGTCCACGCAAGTTACTTCGACGGAAGAACACGCCGCTCCGAAATCTGCCCCGTACAAGGGAATTCCCGCCGCGGTGGACGGCGCGGAAGCTGTGGTCTGGGTGGAGCGCCACATCTGCCAGGGCGCCTGCGCCTACCCCATTACCCCTTCGACCACCATGGGTTCGGGGTTTGAAATGGAAGTCGCCAAAGGCGGAGTAAACCTCTGGGGCGACAAGCTCTTCTTCGTCGAGCCGGAATCCGAACACAGTTCCGCCTCCGCCGCCGAGGGGTTTGCCGTGGCCGGGGGCCGTGTGACGAACTTCACCAGCGGGCAGGGCCTGATTCTGATGAAGGAGGTGCTCTACGTTATTTCCGGCAAGCGGCTGCCGGTGGTCTTCCACATCGGCGCGCGCGCCATGACCTCGCATTCTCTCAACATCCATGCCGGGCACGACGACATCATGGGCGTGGCCGACTGCGGGTGGGGAATTCTCTTTAGCCGGAACGCGCAAGAGGTGGCCGACCTGGCCTTGATTGCGCGCCGCGCGGCGGAAGCTTCCGAGACTCCTTTCTTCAGCGTGCAGGACGGTTTCCTGACCACCCATACGGTGGAATCGGCTTTGCTCCCGGAGCCGGAGTTGATGGAAAAGTTCGTAGGTTCGCCGAAGGGGAAACTCCGGCGGTTGTTTGACACCCACAGTCCCACGCTGACCGGTTCGGTCCAGAACCAGGACAGCTACATGAAAGGCAAAGTGGCGCAGCGGTATTTTACCGACCAGATGCCGGGCGCGCTGGAAGAGGCCTTTGCCGAATACTCCGCTCTCACCGGCCGGGACTACTCCTTTGTCGATGGCTACCGGATGGAGGACGCCGAGTACGCCATCGTCGGCCTGGGTTCGATGATGGAAACCGCCGCCGCCGCCGTGGACTGGTTGCGAAAAGAGAAGGGGATGAAAATCGGCGTGGTGCACCTGACCGTGTTCCGCCCGTTCCCCGGCCCCAAACTGGTGGCGATGTTACAGCAGTGCAGGGGCGTGGCCATCCTGGAACGGATGGACGACCCGCTGGCGCAGTCCAACCCGCTGGCGATGGAAACCAAGGCAGCCTTCGCCGAAGCCATGAATGGGAACCCGGACTACCCGGCGGTGAAACGCCTGCCCCGCTTCTTCTGCGGCCTAGGGGGTATTGGGGGACGCGACATGCGCCCCGGCGACGTCGTAGCCATTGCTGACGCGCTCGCCGAGGGCCGCACCGGCCTGTTCGCCGTCGGCATCAAGCACCCGATGGCGCTGGAGAGGAAGGAGGACCCGGACGTCCGCCCCGAGGGCGCGTTCAGTTTGCGCGGCCATTCGATCGGCGGGTTCGGTTCCGTCACCACCAACAAGATTATCGCCAGCGTGTCGGCCGATGTTTTCGGCAAACACGTGCAGGCGTTTCCCAAGTACGGCTCGGAAAAGAAAGGGCTGCCCACCAGCTACTACCTGACCGCCGGCGGCTCGCACGTGCGTGTGCACAGCGAACTCGCGCAGGTGGATATGGTGGCTGTACATGACCTCAACGCCTTCGACCAGGGCGACCCGCTGGTCGGGTTGCTGCCCGGCGGCGCGCTCTTTCTCAGTACCGCGCTGCCCATGGATAAAATCTGGGAGGCGTTGCCGGTAACCACCGTGGAAAGAATCGCGGAACTGGGCGTAAAGGTGTATGTGCTCGATACGCAGAGCATCGCCAAAGAGCTTGCCCCCACAGCGGAACTCAGCCAGCGCATGCAGGGCATTCTGTTGCTGGGCGTGTTCCTGAAGGTAGCGCCCTTCGCCGCCGAGCAGGGGCTGGAAGAAAAGGACGTGTTCGTCTCGGTGGAGAAGTCGCTGGAGAAATATTTTGGCAAACGGGGCCGCAAGGTGGTTGAGGCCAACCTGGAAGCCGCCCGCCGGGGCTTCCACGATGTGCAGGAAATCCCCGCACCGCCCAAAGGCAAGGCGGGCGCGGCCGGGGCGCGCAAACTCCAGATTGTGGCCGGGCCCAGCGAGTTCGACGAAGGCAACGGCCAGCCCATGCGCATGGAACGCTTCGACCGCGTGATGGACGCTTACGGGTCGGGCAACGAAGCCGACCTGGAAGCCGACCGCGACGCGGCCCGCAGCCTGATTGGAGCGGCCAGCGCCGCCCGGCGCGACTTTGTCACGCTGGCCCCGGATATTCCTGAATTTCTGGCTGACAAGTGCGTGGGCTGCATGGAGTGCGTCAACGAATGTCCTGATAGCGCCATCTTCGCCCGCGTGACCGAGCCCGGCGTGCTCGACCAGGCCGTCGCGGAGGGGGGCAACGGCGCTGCCGGGAAGTTCAAAGAAATTTTCATCGAAACCAAGAAGTACTTCACCGTGCCGGAAAAAAAGGGCGAAGGCGGCGGTTACTTTGCTTTGGCCTTCGACCCGATGAAGTGCAAGGGCTGCGGCGAGTGCGTGGATGTCTGCGGCTCGCACGCCGCGCTCGAGATGGTGCTGAAGACGCCGGAAAACCTCGACTGGCACCAGAAGACCACCGACTTCCTGCACACGCTGCCCAACACCCCCAAGCGTTTCATCAGCGAGCGGGCGCTGGGCGACATGATGCTCAACGACGACGGCTGGCTTTACGCCGGGGGCGCGGGTTCATGCACGGGCTGCGGCGAAGCCACCGTCATCCGCATGATGCTGGCCGCCACCGGGTTTTACACCGGCAGTGACAACCTCGGCATTGTGGCCGCTACCGGGTGCAACACGGTCTATGGCTCGACCTACCCCTACAACCCGTACTCGGTGGCGTGGGTGAACTCGCTGTTCGAGAATGCTCCCACGGTCGCCATGGGTGTGCGTGGGCACTGGGACCAGATGGGCTGGCAGGACAAGAAGCTCTGGGTCTTCGGCGGCGACGGCGCCATGTATGACATCGGCTTCCAGGCGCTCTCGCGCATGATGGCTTCCGGCATGGACATCAAGGTCCTGGTGATGGATACCCAAGTCTATTCCAACACCGGCGGACAGGCTTCCACCGCGAGCTTTATGGGGCAGGAGGCCAAGATGGCTGCCCACGGCAAGGCCTCGCCCGGCAAGGTCGAGCGGCGCAAGGAACTCGGACCCATCTGTATGATGCACCCGAACGTGTACGTTTCCCAGACCACCCCGGCGCACATCAACCACTTCTACAAGTCCATCATCGAGGCCAATGAATTCAAGGGCCCGGCAGTGGTGATTGCTTACAGCCCCTGCCAGCCCGAGCACGGCATCGCCGACGACATGTCGGCGGCGCAGTGCAAGCTGGTGGTGGAGTCGCGCACCTTCCCGATGTACATCTACGACCCGCGCAAGGGCGACACCATCGAGGAACGGCTCGACCTCAAGGGCAACCCCGCCATCAAGCAGGACTGGTACCAGAACCCCAAGACCGACGAGCAGATTGACTTCGTTTACTTCGCCCGCACCGAAGGCCGCTTCCGCAAGCACTTCGGCAAGGACGGCAAGCCGACCGAAGCGCTGCTGGCCGGGCAAGCCGACCGCCTCGCCAACTGGCACGTGTTGCAGGAACTCGCCGGGCTGCGCTCCCCCGCGCCCCCGGAAGAAAAGAAGTAACAGACGTCCATTCAGGCGATATTCTTCTTCGGGGTTTTGCGGCGGAGGCTGTGGTCGATATCGATCGCGGCTTTGCGGGCAGCGGCTACGGCGGTAACGACCAGGTCGGCGCCGCGGACGTTATCCCCGGCGGCCCAGACGTCGTGCTGGCTGGTCCGCCCGGTCTCTTCTGATTCCACCCAGATGGTCCCCCACTTGGAGGCTTTCAGTTCAGGGTCGGAATCGGTAATTTCGGGATCGACGTTGTAGCCCAGCGCCAGCGCCACGGTATCGGCCTCAATCTGGAACTCGGTGCCGGGGATTTCCACCGGGCGGCGGCGGCCTTTTTCGTCCGGCTCGCCGAGTTTCATCCGGACGCACTCCATGGCAGCGACTTCGCCCTTATCGTTCCCGATAAACTTCTTCGGCAGCGTCAGAAACTCAAACTGCACGCCCTCCTGGCGAGCGTGGTTCCGTTCTTCGCCGCGGCCGGGCATTTCGGCGTCCGTACGGCGGTAAACGCAGACAACTTCTGTATCAGGGTTAAGGCGGCGGGCGGTGCGGACGCAGTCCATGGCGGTGTCGCCGCCGCCGATGACGGCGATGCGTTTGCCGGTGTGGGGCCGGGCGCGGAGGTCTTCCGGGAGTTCCTCCAGCGGCAGGTTGCCGCGGACGAGGTACTCGGTGGCTTGGTAAACATTTTTCAGGTCGTCGCCGGGGGTGCGGAACTGGTTGCCGGCGGTGGCGCCGTGGCCGAGGAAGACGGCGTCGTGGCCTTCCTGCAAAAGTTCCGTTACGCCGTGCTCGTGGCCGATGTGGACGCCGCACCGGAAAATCACTCCCAGGTCTTCCAGGCGGTGGATGAGGGATTCCACCACCACCTTTTTCAGTTTGAAGTTGGGGATGCCGTACAGTAGCAGTCCGCCGGGCCGCGGCCACAGGTCAAAGATGGTCACGCCGTGCCCGCGCTTGGCCAACTCTTCCGCCACCGCCAGCCCGGAGGGGCCCGCGCCGATGACGGCAATGCGGTAGCCGGTGGCCGGGGCCGGGGTGGGGTGGAGGCCGTTGTGCTCGCGCAGGTAGTCGGTGCAGAAGGCTTCCAGCTTGCCGATGCGGATGGGCTCTTCGTGGCCGGTGAGGACGCAGTCGCCTTCGCACAGGATCTCCTGCGGGCAGATGCGGCCGCAGATGTCGGGCATGTTGGAGGTCTCGTAGAACTTGAGACCGGCTTCGGAGAAGCGGCCTTCGGAGATGAGGAACATCGCGGTGGCGATGTCGTTATGCACCGGGCAGGCCTGCTGGCAGGGCGGGATGGGGCCGCACTCGAGGCAACGGGTGGCCTCCTGGATGGCAACCTCTTCGGAAAAACCGAGGAAGACTTCGTCCCAGTTGTGGACGCGGTCTTGGGGGTCCTGCTTGTTGAGTTCGGTGGCGTCCAAGCGGTAGCGCGCCGTGCGCGGCAGTGGTTCCTCGCGGCCGGGAATTTCCGGTTCCAGTTCCTTTTGAGCCATGGCAAGTCCAGCTACCAGTATATCCGCGTTTTGTCCCTTTCCGCTGAGGGAAGCACTCCACTGAGAAAGACCGATAGCAATTTAGGCGGGCAAAACACAAGGGCAGTAATGCCCGGCAGACCGGGGCAGGGACGTGAGGAGGTGAGAGGCAGTCTGACGGCAGTGATAAAAAAATCACCGCAGAGGCGCAGAGGACGCTGAGAGAAAACTCCAAGAGGTATAGCCTTTAGGATGCGGAATTACAAGGGAAAAACTCCAAGCAGGG
>CBDUYQ010000001.1:0-20736 GCA_965371475.1 uncultured bacterium | reverse complement strand
CACCACGTGGTTCTTGAGAAACTTCCGGTTGCTGCCCAACTCGCGCAGGACTTCGTCGGAGACGTTCTTCAGCGTGGAGATGGTTTCCGCTTCGGCGTCACCCAGCTTGGGCGAGGTCAAGGCTGCTCGATAAACCATTTTGGCGGGGTCGCGGATGAGAATCAGGATGGCTTCGCGGTCGGCCTTAATGGAAAAGGCTATCTTTTCCGGGATGCCCATCTCCTGAATCTTTTGCATGGTGCTCACCCGGGCTTTTTTTGGTTTTTGGGCGCCGTCGACAGCGCCGGTCGTCTCCTCTTTGGGCAGGGCAAATTCCAGCGTCTGCCGGAAGTCGGAAGGGATGTCATTCCTTTGCAGTACGGCGGCAACAAATTGCGGAAGTTCGAGTGCGCGGTCGTGGCCGGGGATGAGTTCGTAAATCTGGGGGACTTTGATGCGCTTGGCAAAGGCGGCGAAGGTGTGGTCGTTGGCGTTGGGGTGGTGGATGATTGTATTGATGAGTTCTTCCGGCAGGTCGTCCCGCTGGCCGAAGTAGGCCAGCGTATCTCCGGCAATGTGGGGTTGCGCCAGGATGGGGGCGCACTTTTCCAGCGTCCACTCTTTGAGGGTTTCCTTGGCGACTTCGCTGCAGGTGGGGTCGGGGTCGTTGGTCAGGAAGATGAGGATTTCCAGCATCTCGTCGGAGGAAACGGGGAGTGTGCCGCGCGAGGCGCGCCGCTTGATGATAGGCGGGACTTTCCCCGTCCGGATATTTTCCTGAAGACTACTTTGTTCCTGTTCGCCCATGAAAGTTATTGTACGGGAGTTGCCGGGTTTGTGCTTTGCGTAGTCAGAGTAATTTTTTTGGTCTCGCCGGGGAAGCCCAGCGGGGCCAGGGTTTCGCCGTTCAACGTCAGGACGACGGCACTGGCGTTGCGCGTCGTCAGTTCGATGGTTGTCTGACCTGTAAAGGTGCGGGAGTCGCCCGCGGGCAGCGTGCCCTCGTAGGCGGGCTGGCCGTCAATGGTCAACTCCACCCAGGCATCCTGCAGAATGTCTATCTGCAAGCGGAGTTCCGAAGCCGAAACCCGGAGGACGCTGGCCGAGTCGGCTGCGTTGGAGGCGGCCAAGGCGGTCTCTGGTTCCGCCAGGGCGGCCGGTTGGGTTTGGGGGGTGACGGGAGGTTGCGCGGTCGTGGCCGGCGGTTCAGAGGTCTTGGACGGCGGGGCAGGTGATTGCGTGGCGGCCCCTGCGGTGGCCGCGGAGGCGGCATCGGCTTCCTGCCTCTGTTGCAGGCGGTGGATGCCATAGGCGGCCCCGCCGAAGATGGCCAGCAATACCACCGCAGCGATGATCCGGTTGCGCGCAGCAACTGCCGTATCGCTTTTTCGGGCCGGGTTGTACGTAGGAAGTTCCGGCTCTTCCTGTGAGGCGAGGATGTACTCACTCACCCAGTGTTTTTCATCGAGTTTCATGTAGCGGGAGATGGAGCGGACAAAGCCACGGCTGATGACGCCGCCGGGCAGGTGTTCGAAGCGGGCGCCTTCCAGAGATTGCAAGTGGCTCTGGCTGATCTTGGTGGCCTGGGAGAGCTCGCTCAGGGTTATGCCGCGCAGCTCCCTTTCCCGCCGAAGGTTTTCGCCAAAAGTCGCCATGACCCGCCTGTTGTGGATGCTTATTTTTGATAATAGGGGCGGGCCGGGAAGTGTGTCAACCGGGAAAGAATTTTGTTCGTTCCGGGGGGGAATGCCCTATAATGTCTGGCAGTAGGAAGTCCGATTTTTCTGCGGGCGGGCTTGGTCAAAGTCTGGTGATTTGGAGTGGCTAAAAAGCGCACAAAAAAAGCGGCGAAGAAAACTCCCGGGAAATCCTCCCAGAAAGCTAAGCCTGTGCCAGAAACCACCGGGCCAGCCGTTGCGGCGACGGCGACTACGGCAACCGCTTTTGTCCAGAAACGCATATTGTCGCAGCAGGCCGTCCTGTTGCATGAATTGGCGATGGCGCTTACTTCCTCTCTGGACGTGGATGAAGTCCTCCAGACCATCATGAGCAAGGTCGAGAAGCTCCTGAGCCCGGATACCTGGTCGCTGTTGCTGGTGGACGAAGAAGCGTCCGAACTTTCTTTCCAGATCGTGAAGGGACAGGGTTCGGAGAGGCTCAAAGGGGTCCGGTTCCAGATGAACCAGGGGATTGCGGGATGGGTGGCCATGCATGGAGAGGCCGTGGTTGTCCCCGACGTCACCGCCGACCCGCGGTTTGGGGATGAGGCCGATGAACTTACCCAGGAGAAAACCCACTCGCTGGTGTGCGTGCCGGTTTTATTGCAGGACCGTACGCTGGGTGTCATTGAAATTCTCAACTTCCACGGGCACCGTGATTTCGACGAGTATGATATGGAACTTTTGCAGGCGCTGGCCGACTATGTGGCTATCGCTTTACAGAACGCCTTCCATATGAAGAAAATTCATGAACTTACCATCACCGACGACCTTACCGGACTTTTCAACTCGCGGCAGTACCACAATGTTCTGGAAAGAGAGTTGAACCGCGCCAAACGGTACGCCTTCCAGTTTTCACTCCTTTTTATCGACCTGGACTATTTCAAGCAGGTCAATGACACCCACGGTCACCTGGTCGGCAGCGGTGTGTTGCAAGAGGTGGGCGAGGTGGTCAAGGAAAGTTTGCGCGACAGTGACTTCGGCTTCCGCTACGGCGGAGACGAGTTCGTCCTCCTGTTGCCGCACACCGACAACGCCGGGGCGGTGTTGATTGGAAAGCGGATTCAGGAGAAGCTTGCTCAGAGGGTTTTTGCCAAGGAGCATGGCTTGGAATTGAAGGTTGCCGCCAGTATGGGGGTGGCCAGTTACCCGGCGGATGCGGAGACCAAAGAGGACCTGGTCCGGTTGGCGGATGAAGCGATGTACCACGTCAAAAACACCACCCGGGACGGTGTGGCTGTCGCGGGGGACAGGGCTAACAAATAGCCGGCTTCGGTTCGCCTTCGATCACAGAGTGGGTTGCCTGACTGGTTTTCCAGGCCCATGCTGGCGTGACCCCGTTGTTGACGGAAAAGTTGACGGAAAAATAATGACTCCACGTACTCAGACTAAGAGGAAGCGCTCGCCATCCTCCGGGCCTGCCCGGGATGCCCTTGGCATGATCGAAACTATCGGCTTGGTGGGCGCTATCGAGGCCTCCGATGCCATGGTAAAGACGGCCAACGTGGTTGTCGTGGGCAAAGTGGATATCGGCGCGGCGTATGTAACCGTGATGGTGCGGGGCGATGTCGGGTCTGTCAAAGCTGCCACCGATGCCGGCGCCGCGGCGGCACGGCGGGTGGGTGAACTGGTGAGCGTCCATGTGATTCCCAGGCCCCATCCGGAAGTGGAAAAGATTCTCCCCGGCGGCGGCGACCTGCCTGCTGAGAGCAGTTGGTAGATGAACGTTCAGGACAGCGACCTTCAGGCGGTACAGGAAGTCCGGCATCTGGTGCGGGCGGCGGCGGCCGCGCAAAAACGCTGGGCCACTTTCTCGCAGGCGCAGGTTGACGTCTTAATTGACGCCATGGCGGAGGCGGCCACCAACGCCGCCGAACCGCTGGCCCGCAAAGCCGTGGAAGAGACCGGTATGGGCGTGGTCGCCGACAAGGTCCAGAAGAACCTCTTCTGCTCGAAGGATGTCCACCGGGCGATTCGCGCTATGCCGACGGTGGGGCTGGTCCGCGAAGATACCGAGAACGGCATCCTGGAATACGCCGAGCCGGTCGGGGTGGTGGCGGCGATTATTCCCACAACCAATCCGACTTCCACCGCCATTTACAAAATCCTGATTTCCGTGAAGGCGCGCAACGCCGTTGTGCTCAGTCCCCACCCGAACGCCCGGGGCTGCATCTGCGCCACGGCCGATGTGATGATCAAAGCAGCGCTCAAGGCGGGCGCGCCGGAAGGGTTAATCGGTTGTCTGCAGCAGGTCTCCGCCCAAGCGACCCAGGAATTGATGAGCCATCGGGACGTTGCCATCATCCTGGCCACCGGGGGGACAGGGTTGGTCCGGGCGGCCTACAGTTCCGGCAAGCCCGCGCTCGGTGTGGGGCCGGGGAACGTGCCGGTGGTGATCGAACGCTCGGCCGACATCAAGAAGGCGGTGGCCTGTGTGGTAACCGGCAAGACGTTCGACTACGGGACTATCTGCTCTTCCGAGCAGGCGATTGTGACGGAAGAGGCTGTGCGCGACCAGGTTCTGCAAGAGTTGCGCGCACAGGGCGCTTACTTCCTCAGCGCCGAAGAAATCAAAGCTCTGGAACGTACCATGTTCCGGCCCGGCACCTTTTTGGTCAATCCGAAACTGGTCGGACGTTCGCCGCAGGTGATTGCAACAGCGGCGGGTTTTCAGGTTCCCGAAGAGACGCGGCTGTTGGTGGCAGAGTTGCACGGGGTAGGGAAGGAGTATCCGCTTTCGGCGGAGAAGCTCTCGCCGGTGCTGGGGTTTTATGGCGTGGAGAATTTTCCGGCGGCCGTGGAGCTGGCCAACCGGATTCTCGAGTTTGGGGGTCTGGGACACACAGCGGTCATCCACTCCGGCAACGACAAAGCCATTCGTGAGTATGGCTTGAAGATTCGCGCCTACCGCGTGGTGGTGAATTCACCCGCCCCGCACGGCTCCATCGGTCTTTCCACCCGGCTGTTCCCGGCCATGACGCTGGGTTGTGGCGCGCCGGGGAACAACAGTACCTCCGACAATATCGGCCCGCAGCACCTGATGAACATTAAGCGGGTGGCTGTCGAGATGAAACCGGTCGAAGGGTTACTGAAGCCTCTGCCGGTTCCCACCGCACGCCAGGTAATTTCTCCGGCCATGGCCGCACCCGTTGCTCCGGTGGCAGCGGCGCCGGTAGCTGGTTCGGTGGACGCGCCCGGACGGCAGGTGATTGCCCGGGTGGTGGAGCGTTTCCTGAAGCAGAAGGGGGTGTCGCCGATTGAGGCCACGAATCCGTCCAGCCGAACGGTGGCAGTGCCTTTGCCGGTTCCGGCTGTTGCGCCTCCGCCCCCGCCCATCCAGGCTGCGGAGTTTGTCTCTGAGACAGACGTGCGGTCGGCGGTGGACCGGGGAGAGAAGATTTACCTTTCCGCCCGCACCATCCTTACCCCGTCGGCCCGTGACCTGGGGGAGGAGCACGGCATTTTTGTCACAATGACCTAGCTCACCTGCGGCCTGGGTCCCTTGCCCTGTTTCCCCACTTTTCCCGCCTGGTTGTTTGCCCTGTCTGAAAGCCTTGCCTATACTGGCAGGAGAGCAAGAGAATGCGGCGTCCAATCAAAAAGATTCTCCAAGGGCTGTTGCTGCTTGTGATGGCCGGAGTGTTTCTGGCCAGCGCAGGGAGTTACCTCGTGCGGCGCTGGCGGCTGGAGGAGGTCCGGCGCAATACGCCTGCCGCCCTGCCCGCCGGGGTTGAGCAGCAGACCGAGAAGTTCACTTTTTCCCGGTCGGAGGAAGGCGTGACTTTGTTCACGGTCGAGGCGGCTCGCAGCTCCGAACGCTCCAACCGGTCGATTGTTCTCGAAGAGGTCTCTGTGGTAATCCACGGGAAGGAAGGCGACCGCGCCGACGAGATTCGGGCCGCCCAGTGTATTTACGATCTGAATGCCACCGAGATTTATTGTCCGGGTCAGGTGGAAATTATTCTTCGCAGCGGGGAAGCCGAGCAGGGGTCCAGGGAGCAATTCACTATCGAGACCGACGAGGTTCGGTTTGATATCGAGGAGGAGTCTGCGCGAACAGACAGTGCCGTGAGTTTTTCCTGGCCACAGGGAGAAGGCAAAGCGGTGGGCCTGCGTTACTACGGCAGGAGCCAGGCACTGGAGCTTGTCCGAGACGTGACGATTAAGGTCCGGCAATATTCGGGCGGCCCTCTGCTGGCACGGGGAGCGGGGTTGCAATACAACGCTCGTGGCCGCGTGCTGGCTTTGCTGTCTCCTCTGGCTGTTCAGTTTCAAGGAGGTTCCTTGCGTGCCAGCAGTTTACGGATGACCCTGAATGAGCGCTATCGCACTGAGCGAATCGAGGCAACCGGCGGAGTGCGGTTCCGGGCCCGCTACCAGGGCAAGCCATGGAACGTGGAAGCCGCCCAAGTGATTGCCCAGTACCGCGAGAACGGGTCGGTGGAGCTGATGCGGGCCGACGGCGCGGTAAACATTTTTACCCAAAGAGAACAAGGGAGTTCCCGGTTGAATGCGCGGGAAGTTATTCTCCACCTTGCCGAGGATGGCAGCCTGGTCAATGGTACGGCCCGGGGCGACGCCGAAATGCGTTCGGAGCGGGCGGGAAGTTTGTGGACCGCGAGCGGACAACGGTTGGAGATGGTGGGGCCAGATCTCGAACAGGAAAAAGGTGTGTTCCGGGTGGTGGATGGCGGCAAGGTCAGTCTGGGCCGGGAGACGGTAGCGTACAGCATAGAGGCCGGAACCATCGAGTTGGCCAGCGTGAATGGCCGACCTCGGAAATTGCAGGCAGCAGACAAAGTAACGGTGCGGGACGGTAGGGCGGGTACGGGAAAACGAACCACCCGCAGCGATAACCTGCTGATGGAGTTTACGGAAGCGGGCGAACTGGAATCCGCGCAGCAGTGGGGCACGTTCCGTTATAAGGGGGCTTTCTGGGAGGCGCAAGCCGGCAAGGCTCTCTATCGTGCGGAAGACGGTGCTTATGAGTTGGAAGAGGAGCCCGTGCTGGAGGACGCCCGGAGCAGGACCACCGCAACCCGGTTTGAAATTCGGGAGAAGGACAGGACCGTTATGGCCGACGGTGAGGTTCGGACGACGGTTAAACAAACGCAGGATATGAGCGCCGGGGCATCTTCTGGCACGCCTATTCACCTGGCCGCTCCCCGGATGACGGCGCACTTCGACGAGGGTTGGGTCCGTTATAGCGGGGGAGCACGGCTCTGGCAGGGAGATAACCGCCTGGCCGCCGAGACCATTGAACTCCGGAGGAATACGAGAGCACTCTACGCCGAAGGTTCGGTGCAGGCTTTTCTGTTTGAGAAGAACAAGGAAGTATCCCTCGGCAGCGCGGCAGCCCGGAAAGGCAATGCGCCGCGGACGGTTGAGATAACCTCCCAGCGTTTTACCTTTGCCGAGCCAGAGAGAACCGGGGTGTTCGAAGACGGGGTTCGGGTACGCAGCCAGCAGGCGACGCTGGAGGCCCCTCGATTGGAAGTCAAGTTGCGGTCAGAGGAAGGCCGGGAAAGGAATAGACTGGAAAGTGTACAAGCGAGCGGCGGTGCGCGAACCGAGTCAGGTGGCCGGGTCATTGTGAGCGAACGAGTTGATTACAATATAGTTGCCGGTACTATCGTCTTTTCCGGAGGGACGCCCACACTTCAGGACCCACAAAATGGAAGCACGTCGGCTGCCAGATTGACTCTTTTTTTGGCCGATGATACGCTTTTAGCAGAGTCCGAGCAGGGTGTTCGAACTGTTACACGCCGTCCCGGGGCTCAATGACACATGGAACTCGTCGCAGAAGAACTCAGCAAATCGTTTCGGGGCCGCACCGTGGTCAGCAATGTCAGCCTGTCGGTGTGTCAGGGGGAGGTTGTCGGATTGTTGGGGCCGAACGGAGCGGGGAAGACCACGATTTTTCAGATTCTGGTGGGTTTGCTCCGGGCCGACGTCGGCCGGGTTCGGTTAGATGGGACCGACCTTACCGACTTCCCCATGTACATGCGGGCCCAGAACGGCATGAGCTACCTGCCACAGGAGCCCTCGGTTTTCCGGAAGCTGACCGTCGATCAGAACATCCTGGCGGTGCTCGAGACCCTGCCGCTGACCAATAAGGAGTGCCGGGAGCGGCTGGAAGAACTGTTGGATGCTTTGGGGTTGTGTCATCTGCGCGACCACCTGGCGTACACCCTTTCCGGCGGGGAGCGGCGGAGGCTGGAAATCGCCCGGGCGCTGGTGATTTCGCCCAAGTTTATACTGCTCGACGAACCCTTTTCCGGGATTGACCCCATCACGGTGCTGGAAATCCAGAAGATTATCATCGACCTGAGCCAGAAGGACATCGGCATTCTGATTACTGACCACAACGTGCGCGAAACTTTGCGCGTCACCCACCGCGCCTACATTATCCACAACGGGCGCATTTTCCGTAGCGGCACACCGGAGGTGCTTGGGACCGACCCGGACGTCCGCCGGGTCTATCTCGGCGAGCAGTTCCAACTGCATTAGGGGAGGCCATGAGCTGGTACGCACCGCGGCTGCAACTTAAGGTCCAGCAGAAGCAGGTCCTCACGCCCAGTCTGATGCAGATGGTCAGCCTGTTGCAACTCAACCGGCTGGAGCTGCGCGCCATGATTGAGCAGGAAATGATGGAAAACCCCGTGCTCGAAGAGATTGCCGACGACGGGCTGCCCACCGACCAGGAACCCGGCCAGGACAACACCGAGGTGATGGAAGCGGAAGTCCCCCTGGAGAACGATCCTTTCGAAGAATACGATATCAAGGCGATTTTTGAAGAGTACATGGACGGCGCCGCACGGCACCGTGAGCGCGAGGACTATGAGAAGCCCTCCTTCGAGCGATTTGTCGCCGAACCCACCACGCTGACTGACCATTTGGAGTGGCAGCTGGGCGTGACCGGCGCCCCCGAAGATTGCAGGAAAGCGGCGCATTCCATCATCGGCAACCTGAACGAGGATGGCTACCTGACCGCAAGCCTGGAAGAGGTAGCTGCCAGCGGCGAGCATGACCTGGCCGACGTGGAGCGGGCTTTGGGGATGGTGCAGCAGTTCGATCCGCCCGGCGTGGCGGCGAGGGATCTGTGCGAGTGTTTGCTGCTGCAACTTGCCGTGCTGGCGCCGGATAACAACCTGGCCCGGCAGATTGTCAGCGGCCATTTGAAGCACCTGCAGAACAAACAGTACCGGGACCTGGCCCGCGTACTGGGACGGCCGCTGCCGGCTGTGATGAACGCGCTCGAAGTTATCAAGAGCCTGGATCCCCGGCCCGGGCTGCGCTACAACCAGGTGGCGGCGCGCCTGATTGAACCGGACGTGTACTACGTCAAGAACGGCGACACCTACCAGATCCGGGTGAACGAAGACGACCTGCCCCAGTTGCGCCTGAGCCCCGTTTATCGACGGCTGTTGGAACACCGCAACGCGGAACCCGACGTCCGTAGTTACGTGCGTGAGCGGTTTAACGCCGCCATGCAGTTGATCCGGAACATCTCCCAGCGGAAGCAGACCATCCTCCGGGTTTCGGAAGTCATTGTGGAGCGGCAGCGCGACTTCCTAGACCTCGGGCCGGACTCGATGAAGCCCCTAATGATTAAAGAGGTGGCGGAAATTGTCGGCGTGCATCCTTCCACGGTCAGCCGGGCGGTGGCTAACAAGTATGCCCACACCCCGCAGGGTGTACTGGAACTGCGCTCGTTTTTCTCCGAGGCGGTCAGCGGGGCCGTCGGGCAGAACCTTTCGCTGCTCACACTCAAGCGCCGGGTAAAGAAAATTATTGCAGAAGAAGACCCCGCTCATCCTCTCACCGATGAAAAAATCGCCAAGCGGCTGGCGGACGAAGGGGTCAAGGTAACCCGCCGCACAGTGGCGAAGTACCGTGAAGACATGAAGATTCCCAGCACGCACCAGCGCCGGGTGAAAATGTAAACGGAAACCCGCCGCTACCCATTATGCCGAAGAAAAAATCCCGCACAAAAAAGAAGGTCAAAAGCCGGGCGGGCAAGAAGGTGAAAGCTCGTTCGCACACGGCTGCCACCGGCACGCCGCTCGTGATCGTCACCGGCCTGAGCGGATCGGGCAAAACCCTTGTACTCAAGACGCTGGAAGACTTGGGGTATTACTGCGTCGATAACCTCCCGATTGATTTGATCCCGAGTTTTGCCGGCCTCTACCTCAAGACCGACGGCGAAGCCACAAGGGCCGCTCTCGGCGTTGATAGCCGCGAAGGCGAGTCCTTAAAGAAGTTACCCCGCTTGTACCGGACCCTGCGGCGGGATCTGGCAGCCAAACTGCTCTTTGTAGAAGCCAGGGATGAAACATTGCTGCGGCGTTTCAGCGAAACCCGGCGGCCGCATCCGCTGGGTGCGCAGCTTTCCGTCCGCGAGGGGATACGGCGGGAGCGCCGGATGCTCCAGGCTATCCGCGAACAGGCGGATACGGTGGTGGATACCTCGCAGTACAGCCCGCACGATTTGCGCCGCGTAATCCAGGAACGGTTCGGCGATAAAGCCACCAAGGCGCCGCTGTCGCTCTCGGTCGTCAGTTTCGCGTACCGCCACGGTGTGCCGCCGGATGCCGATCTGATTTTCGATGCGCGGTTTCTGCCCAATCCGTATTTTGTTCCGGCCTACCGCCGGCGGACGGGCAGGGACAAAAGAGTGGCGCAGTATGTTTTCAGCTTTCCCCAGTCGAAGCAGTTTCTCAGCCGGGTGACGGATCTGCTGAAATTTCTGCTGCCGCATTACGTCCGGGAAGGGAAGAGCTACCTGACGCTGGGGTTCGGCTGCACCGGAGGGCGGCATCGGTCCGTGGCCGTCGCCGAAGCGATAGCGAAGCGGCTGGCGGGGCAAGGTCACCGGGTAAAGGTGCATCACCGGGATGTGGCCAAGGGCGGGCAGAGTTGACTTATCCCGGTACCGCTCCTATCGTGGATTACTAAAGCCACCGGAGTCAGGGCAGCCGTTAAGCCCCACGGGCAAAGGATTTATGCGAAATCTGGGACGCTTGCTTGCATACGTACGGCCACACGCGGGCTGGTTTTTGCTCGGTGTGGGGTTGCTGGCGGTTGTGGGCGTGCTGGAAGGAATCAGCGCGCTGTTGTTTTGGCCGTTGCTGCAACTCGTGCTGAACCCGGGCGCTGGCACCCAGAAGATTTCTCTGCTGGAACTGCCTTACCTGAAAGAGACAGTTTACCTGCAGGATGTGGTCCCGGTGGAGGCGGCCAGCGCCGCCTACTTGGTAGTCGGGACCATCGTCGTTCTCTTCGCCGTTAAAGCGGCCTGTGACTATCTGGGGCAGTACGCTACCCACCGCCTGGGGTATGTCGTGGTGATGGACCTCCGTAACCAGCTCTATGCTCATACCCTCCGGCAGTCGTTGACGTTCTTTTACCGCCGCTCCACCGGGCAGTTGATGTCGGCGGCTATCAACGACATTGAACGGGTGCAGCAGGTGGTTTCGCATGTGCTGACCGATTTTTTGAAGCAGGCTTTCTCGCTCCCGGTGTTGCTGGCGCTGCTGTTTGTGCTTGACTGGAAACTTGCGCTGGTGTGCTTCCTGACGGTGCCTTTGATTGTCTTCCCGGTAATGCTTGTCGGGCGGCGCATCCGGCATCTCAGCCGGGACGTCCAGGAGAAACTGGGCGGCCTGAATTCCTTCCTGCAGGAGACCTACAGCGGGATACGGATTGTTCACGCCTTCGGGAGGGAGAAGTGGGAGGTTGACCGGTTCCTGGAGCGGGCCGCCGGGTTGTTCCGGGTGAATCTCCGCTGGGTACGGCAGTATGCCGTGGTTTCCCCGATGATGGAAATCCTCGGCGCGGTGACCATCGGCGGCTTGATTCTCTACTCCAGTTGGCGCATCCAGGCGGGGTTAATCACCTCCGGCATGGTAATCTCGTTTGTGGTGGTATTCCTCAAGGTCTATCAGCCGGTCAAACGGATTGCCGGGATTTACGGCTTGGTCCAGCAGGCGCTGGGCGCTTCCGAGCAGGTGTTCGAGTTGCTTGACCATTCGCAGGAGATTGCCGACGCCCCGGATGCCCGGGAACTGCCGCCCTTCCACCGGGAAATTTTCTTCGAGAATGTCTCCTTCGGCTACCCGGAAGGCGGGGATTTGCTCCGTGAGATCACCTTTACCGTGGAGGCCGGGCAGGTGACGGCCATTGTAGGCTCCAGCGGCGCCGGCAAGACGACTCTGGCCAACCTGTTGCCACGGTTTTTTGATGTGACCGGGGGTGCAGTTCGAATTGACGGACAGGACATTCGCTCGGTAACGCTGGCCAGTCTGCGCCGGCAGATCGGGGTAGTGACGCAGGAGACGGTGTTGTTCAACGATACCGTTCGGAACAACATCGCCTACGGGCGGCCGGAGGTGTCCCTGGCGGCGGTGCAAGCGGCGGCGGCAGCGGCGCTGGCCGATGAATTTATTCAGCAATTACCGGAGGGGTACGATACCGTGATTGGGGAGCGCGGCGCTCGGTTAAGCGGGGGCCAGCGGCAGCGGCTGGCGATAGCCCGTGCGTTGCTCAAAGACGCCCCCATTCTGATACTGGACGAGGCCACCTCGGAACTCGATACCGAGTCGGAGTGGCTGGTGCAGCAGGCGCTGGCGAATTTGATGACAGGCCGGACGGTCTTCGTGATTGCGCACCGGCTCTCCACCGTCCGGCGCGCCGGCCAGACGCTGGTGCTGGAGGGGGGGCGCATCGTCGAACGCGGCCGGCACGAAGAGCTGCTGGCACAGGGCGGCGTTTACCAGCGGCTCTATGAGATGCAATTTGCGGATTTTGACCAGGTAGTTTCCGTGACGCAGGGGGAGACACCAGACGCATGATACGCAGCATGACAGGTTATGCCCAGGCGCAAGGGCAAAACGGAAGTTGGAGCGTGATCATTACCATCCGCTCGCTGAACCACCGCTACCTCGACCTGCACTTCCGCCTGCCGACGGAACTCGACCCCGCCGAGGTTCACCTGAAGAAAACCGCCCGCGCACACGCCCGGCGCGGCCACCTGGAAGTCCAGGCGCGGCTGGAGCGGGCCGGTGGCCGTGGGTTGCAGGTGGATCGGGAGTTGATCGGCTCCGTCCTCAAGACCTATGAGGAAATCCGGAAGGAGCATGGGGTAACCACCGAACCGGACCTGACCGCCGTGTTGCGGATGCCCGGCATCCTGCGGCAGGGTGTGGAGGATTTATCCCCGGAGGAAGCAGGGGTGCTTGCCGACCTGGCAGAGCAAACTTTAATAGAGGCTCTGGAGAAGTTGAACCGGATGCGCGGCACCGAAGGGGCCGCGCTGGAGAAAGAGTTGCGGGAGAGGGTCGGGCGGATTGGCGAGGCGCGGAGCAAGCTCGGGGAACTCTGCCAAGCGGCCCTGCCTGCGCGCCAAAAAAAGTTGAAGGAACGTCTGCTGGAGCTTCTGGGGGAAGATACCCTGGATCCGGTCCGTCTGGCCGAAGAGGCCGCCTACCGGGCCGAGCGCGCCGACGTCAGCGAGGAGTTGACGCGCCTGCAAAGCCACACCAACCAGTTCGAAGCCATCCTCGGAGAGGGCGCCGAGGCCGGCAAACGGCTGGATTTCCTTTTACAGGAGATGAACCGCGAAACCAATACCATCCTTTCCAAAACACCCGGATTGGGCGAAGACGGGTTGGAGATGACGCGGCTGGGGTTGGAAATGAAAGCGGAAATCGAGCGCCTGCGCGAGCAGGTGCAGAACGTGGAATAACGGGGAGTGATGGCGGAAGCGAAACCACAAATTTTTATCGTGTCGGGCCCGTCGGGGTCGGGCAAGAGCACCGTGGTGGGATATATCCTTCGGGAGATTCCTTCCACCCTGTTTTCCGTTTCCCACACCACCCGGCCGGCCCGCGCCGGGGAAGTGGAGGGCAAGGACTACTTCTTTGTCTCGCAGGAAGAGTTCGATGCGATGATTGCCCGGAAAGAATTTCTCGAGCACGACCACCACTTCGGCCATTTCTACGGAACTCACCTGGATAACCTCAGCCGCGCCGCGGAACAGCAGAAGGACCTCCTGCTCGATATTGACATCGAAGGGGCGCGGCAAATCAAGGAGAAGGTCCCCGAGGCGGTTGCCATCCTGTTCATTCCGCCGTCGCGCGAAGAGCTGGAGCGCCGGCTGCGCGGTCGCGGCCAGGAAGGCGAAGAGGACGAAGCAGCTATCCAGCGGCGGCTGGAGCGGGCCCGGCAGGAAATCTCCCAATACCAGGGCTATGATTATCTGGTGGTCAATGAGAAGCTGGAAGACGCCAAGGCGCAGGTGTATGCCATCCTGTGTTCGGAGCGGCGGCAGCGCGGGCAAGAGAAGTCCGGTTGTGAGAAGATGGACGACGCGCTCGAAGCCCGGGCGGCGGATGCCCGCCGCGAAAACAACAAACAGCGAGTTTCTGCTATTCTGGAGACATTCCAAATTACCGAGTAGAATGCAAGACAGGAGTTTAACCGCATGATCTTTGTCGATCGTATTGAACAGAAGTTTGCTTTTGTCCTGGCTGCGTCCCTGCGGGCGCGGCAGTTGCAGGGCGGAGCACCCCCGCTGGTACCGGCGGGGCATCACAAGCACACCCGGGTGGCCATGGAAGAGGTCCTGGCCGGAGAGGTGCCCTTCGATTTGCCTCCCGTCCCCGGAACGGACGAGGCTGAGGCCGAAACCAAGAGCAAGGCCAAAAAGAAAAAATAGGGTTGGTGTTGTTGCCATGAGAGTTGCACTGGGAGTCAGCGGCGGGATTGCCGCCTACCGGGCCGCCGAACTCGTCCGGCTGCTCCAGCAGGAAGGACTGACAGTGCAGGTGGTGATGACGGACCATGCGCAGGAATTCATCCGCCCGCTGACCTTTGCCGCCCTCACCGGGGGAAAGGTCATTACCTCGATGTTCGGCGGAGAAGCCGGCGGCTCCCACCCCGAAAGTTCCGTTGAACACATCGCGCTGGCCCGGACTATCGACGCGCTGGTACTCGTCCCCGCGACCGCTAACCTGCTTGCCAAGATGGCCACGGGGATTGCTGACGACTTCCTGACTACCCTCTATGTTGCCACCAAAGCCCCCGTGCTGGTGGCCCCCGCGATGAACGTCAACATGTGGCTGCACCCGGCGACGGAAGAGAACGTCGCCCGGCTGCGCGAGCGCGGCGTCGAAATTGTCGAACCGATTGAGGGACATCTGGCTGACGGGATGTACGGCCCCGGGCACCTGGCCGAACTCGAAACCATCGTGACCCGCACACTTGCCCTGCTGGGGATACGGCGCGACCTGGCAGGAGAGAAAGTTCTGGTGACCGCCGGGCCTACCTGCGAGGACATTGACCCGGTGCGCTACCTTACCAACCGTTCTTCCGGGAAGATGGGCTACGCCGTGGCCGAGGCTGCACGCCGCCGGGGGGCGGACGTGGTTCTTGTAAGCGGGCCTACATCGTTGACGCCGCCGGAACGAGTCCAGGTTATTTCCATTCGCACCACCGAAGAGATGCGGCAGGCCGTGCAGGCGGCGCTGCCGGAAGCGACGATAGTTGTGAAAGCGGCGGCGGTGGCCGATTTTCGCGCCGTGCACCGAGCCGAGAAAAAGATAAAGAAGTCTGACGGGATTCCTTCGATTGAATGGGAACCCACCCCGGACCTGCTCGGCGAGATTGCCGCGCAGAAGGGCAGCCGCACCCTGGTCGGTTTTGCCGCCGAAACCCACGATACGTTGGAGAACGCCCGCGCCAAACTGGAAGCCAAAAATCTTGACCTCATCGTAGCGAATGATGTGACCGAGCCCGGCGCCGGGTTCGACGTTGACACCAACATCGTGACGATTCTCACCCGCGAGGGCCGCCAGGTCGACCTTCCCAAAATGTCGAAGGCGGCCGTGGCCGACCATGTATTGGATGAAGTCCTCCGCCTGCGGCAGGGGGCGGGCGCGTCCGCTGCCACCCGGAGAGTCCGTGGATGACCGGGAGGTTGGACCCTCGGTTGCAAGCCTGGCTGGAGTTCTACGACGAGTTGGGTTTGACCCCTCTGTTTCGTAACCGTTCCACGACTGTCGGCACACATCCTGCCTCTGCGGCGCGTGAGGGTGTCCCGGCAATCTCCTCAAAGGCAAAACCGGCTCACACCGGGGAAGGTTCATCCTTTGTTGCTGTGGCAGAACCTCTGAGAGCTTCCGGCGGGGCACAGGAAGCATCCCTGTTTGACGTGAATGACAGGGGCAGCGGCGGGCAGGCGGACGAGACGCTGGAAGTTATCGAATCCGACCTGGGCGAATGCACCCGCTGCAAGCTCCACAAAGGGCGTACGAACATTGTATTCGGTGTGGGCAACCCACAAGCCCGGCTGGTGTTTGTCGGGGAGGGGCCCGGCGCCGACGAGGACGCGCAGGGACTTCCGTTTGTCGGACGCGCCGGGAAGCTGCTCACCAAATGGATTGAGTATATGGACATGGCTCGCGAGGATGTCTATATCTGCAACGTGGTCAAGTGCCGTCCGCCGGGCAACCGCGCGCCGGAAAAAGATGAGGTGGCGGCCTGCTCGCCATTTCTATTCCGGCAATTGGATGCGATTCAACCGAAATTAATCTGCTGTCTGGGGGCGACGGCGCTGGCAGCGTTGCTGGGGAAGACGGTGGCCATCGGCAAGATGCGCGGGCAGTTCGTCGATTACCGCGGCATCAAGATGATGCCGCTCTATCACCCGGCCTATCTCTTGCGGCCGCACCCGCCCAAAGTCGATAAGGACCTCAAGCAGGACCTCAAGAAGATTCAGGAATTTGTCCGGACGTAGGGGGCGCACGTGAGCGCGGAAACCTGTGAGGTGGCCGTCCCCGTCCTCCTGCACGATACCTTTACCTATCGCATCCCTCCGAAAATTCGGGGGCAAGTGTGTGCCGGTGGCCGGGTCATCGTGCCGTTTGGCGCGCGCAAGCTGATTGGAGTGGTCACTGCCTTGCCCGGAAAACCGCCGGGCGATTTCAAACTCAAGAATGTTTCGGAGGCAATCGATCCCGAACCGCTTCTGTCACCCGCGCTGCTGAAATTGGCCGGGTGGGTAAGCGAATATTACTCCGCCCCCATTGGAGAGGTCTTCCGCTCCTTCCTTCCTTTGCACAAAGAGTTTGCCCGGAGCGAAAAGGCGCACGTCACCGAGGCGGGGCTTGCGCGGTTGGAGGAATTGGAAGCCAGCGCCAGGCGGACGAAGGGCGAGCAGGCGGACTACGATGTGCTGTTGCTGTTCCGCCGTTACCGGGAGCGGACCGTCCGGGGCTTCCTCCAGAAGATTGACGGCGACAGGAAAATGCTGGCCCGTTTGCAGCGGCAGGGCTGGATAGAGATTGTCCGCGATGTCCGCCGCCGCAAAACACGCGCCAAAGAGGTTGTAACTCAAGGACTTAGCGGCGACTGGTTATCCGCCGGGCCGGTGGAGCCCACGGAAGAACAGGCGGCGGCGCTGGAGGAGATTCACAGTTTTCTCCATGCCGGGAAGTTCAGCACCGTTTTGTTGCATGGCGTAACCGGCAGCGGCAAAACGGAGGTGTATTCGCGGGCCATCCAGGCCTGCCTGGAGGCGGGCAAGACTGCGCTCTTGATGGTTCCGGAGATTGCCCTGACCCCGGCAGTGGCGGAGCAGTTCGTGCAGCGTTTCAGCGGGCAGGTGGCGGTTCTCCACAGTGGCCTGACGCCGCAGGAACGCTCGCAGGAGTGGTGGCGTTTGCGCCGCGGCGAGGCCCGTATAGCCGTGGGGACGCGCTCGGCGGTCTTTGCTCCGGTGGAGAACCTGGGGTTGATTATCGTCGATGAGGAGCAGGACGCGAGCTACAAGCAGGGCGAGACGCCGCGTTACCACGGGCGCGACACCGCCGTAGTGCGCGCCAAGCTCGAAAGCGCTGTGGTTCTGCTGGGGTCGGCCACACCCGCGCTCGAGACCACCTATCAGGTCCGCCGGGGCCGCTACCGCCTGCTTACCATGCCCAGCCGGGTGGCCAACCGCAAGCTTGCACCGGTGACGGTGGTAGACATGGGGGCCGAATTTGAAGAGACAGGCAAGAGTGAGATTCTTTCCCGTGCGCTGGTCGGCGGTTTGCAAGAAACGCTGGCCGGGGGCGGACAGGCGCTGGTGCTGCGCAACCGGCGAGGCTATTCGAACTTTGCCCTCTGCCGGAAGTGCGGCGTACCGGTGCAATGTGTGAATTGCAGTATCTCCCTGACCTATCACCGCCGCCGCAACCGTCTGGTCTGCCACTATTGCGGGTACACGCGCGGCGTACCCAGGGAGTGCGAACAGTGCGGGAGCGAGCACCTCTATTTTGTGGGCGAGGGGACGGAAAAGGTGGAAGAGGCTGTGCAGGAAGCCGTGCCCGGCGCACGGGTAGCCCGGCTTGACCGTGACACCGCCGGTGGCCGCCATCAGGGGGAAGCAATCCTGCGGAAGTTTGTTCGCGGCGAGGTAGATGTGCTTGTCGGCACGCAGATGATTGCCAAGGGACATGACTTCCAGGGCGTGACGCTGGTGGGTGTCATCTCCGCCGATGCGCTGCTGGGGTTGCCGGACTTCCGTGCCGCCGAGCGCACCTTCCAGTTGTTGACACAGGTGGCCGGGCGCGCCGGGCGGGGAGAGTTGCCCGGCAAGGTGCTGGTGCAGTCCTACCACACCAACCACTACGCTGTGGAGTATGGCGCGGCACAGGATTACGATGGCTTCTACGAAAAGGAGATGCACTTTCGGCGGCTGATGCACTACCCGCCGTTTGTGGCGCTGGCCAACGTAGTGGTGCGTGACCGGAAACTGGAGGCGGCGATTCGCGTGTCGAAGATGCTGCAAAGTTTTTTTGCCGGCAAGAAAACTTCTAACCTTCGCGCGCTGGGGCCTGCGCCCGCGCCGATTGCGCGGTTGAAAGGGGACTACCGATTCCACTTCCTGCTCAAATCGCCCGACCGGAAGGCGATGCAGAAACTGTTGCGCGAGCTGGCGGCTTATACCGGGCAGGAACGTATTCCGGCGGGGACGGTGCTGGTGGATGTCGATCCGTTGAGTTTGATCTAGCGAATGTAAAAAGGGATCGGGGTGAAGCAGAGAAGAAAAACCGCCAGACTGACATAGGCCAGTTGCCGCCGCCGGGCGTCCAGTTCGCGGCCTGGGTCCATTACGGTGGGGTGGCGCACCCCGAGGGCCAGCAACAAGCCTCCCCAAAATAACCATCCCAGCCAGACGGTATCCGGATGGAAGTAGCCAAAAATGCCTGCTGTTAGAAGAAGAGAAATCACCAGCCGGGAGAGGAGGCGATGGCGCAGGGGGTTGACCGAGTAGAGGATATGCCCGCCGTCGAGCTGGCCCACCGGAAGAAGGTTCAACGCGGTGGCAAAGAGGCCGACCCAGGCCGCCCGGGCCATGGGGTCGAGAAAGAGCTGGTCCGTGGGGACTTCCGGACGGAGCAGTTTGGTCATCAGCCAGACCAGCGGGGGGTTGCCGAATTCGATCGCCCCGTGTGCTATAGGCATTGTGAGTGCTTTGGAGTTGAGGATCCCTATAGCCAACGCAGGCAGGGCGACCAGAAAGCCCACGAGCGGACCCGCCACGCCGACGTCGAAGAGCGCGCGGCGATCCGTGATAGGCGACTGGATCCGGATGAACGCGCCCATCGTTCCTATCAGGTTCGGGAAGGGAATGAAGTAGGGATAAGTTGCGTGGATGCCATGACGGCGGGCGGCGAAAAAATGTCCGAGTTCGTGCATGCCGAGAATCCCCAGCAGGGTAAGGGCAAAGGGCCAGCCGGTCAGCAGTATGGCTGGGTGGGTGGCGGCTTCGGCGAGTGGACCGAACATCGAGAGGCTTCCCGGAAACGGAGGTTGGTTGTTTCGGTAGGCGGTGGCAAGGTGAGCGCCGACGGCCAGCGTGCTGAAGACCGTAAGCAGGAGCAACAGCAAAGGCAGCAGGGCTTTTCGTTTCGGCCGCGCAGGCGGCATCCAGACCAGCCGCGAAGGGAGCGGTTCTGCGCTCAAAGGGCGGCCGGGTTGATTGAAACCATTTCCCACAGGTTCAGTTTAGCCGAGCGAGGGACGGGGAGCAAAAAGGGTGAGCAGGCTACTCTGAAAGTTGATCAACTTCAGGTAAGGTTCTGGAGTTCCTTGCCGGGCTTGAAGCGGACGGCTTTGCCGGGCGGAATGGAGACCTCTTCGCCGGTGCGAGGGTTGCGGCCAATGCCGGTCTTGCGCGGGCGGACGGTGAAGACGCCGAAGCCCCGCAGTTCGATGCGCTCGCCTCGCTCGAGTGCACGCTTCATGGCCTCGAAAATGGTCTCGACGGCCATCTCCGCCTTGGCTTTGCTCACGCCCGTTCGGCTGATGACCTTGTTGACGATATCTACTTTAATCACAACGACCTCCACACCGTGCTGCTGACACTGCCGGGAGCTGGACTGGCGGCTCCAAAAGGTTCGGTGAAACTCGAATCCCCTGTGACTGCCCCGAGCGAGCAAGCCCGCATACCCTCCCAAAAAGGGTAAGCCCATGCTAAAGAAGGCCTTGTGCCATTGTCAAGCGGGAATTCGTCGGGTACACTCCAGATTCGCTGTCCGGCAGAGGGTGGCGCGAGGGTGGCCGTGGGGTTGGCTGCTGTGCGAAGGCCAGATTTTTCAAGGAGATGACCAAAGATGTCGGTAAAAGCAGATAAGTGGATTCGCCGTATGGCGTTGGAAACAAAGATGATAGACCCATTCGTGGAGAGCCAGAAGAGCGATGGAGTCATCAGCTACGGCCTTTCGAGCTACGGCTATGACCTCCGCGTGGCTGACGAGTTCAAGATTTTCACCAACGTCAACACGGCCATGGTGGATCCCAAACATTTTAACCCGCAGTCATTTGTGGAGTTTAAGGGCGAGGTGGCCGTCATCCCGCCCAACTCGTTCGCGCTGGCGCGCTCGGTAGAGTACTTCCGCATCCCGCGCAACGTGGTGACCATCTGCCTGGGCAAGTCCACCTATGCCCGTTGCGGCATCATCGTCAACGTGACGCCCTTTGAGCCGGAGTGGGA